>DATBFI010000099.1:0-3618 GCA_036558585.1 Chitinophagaceae bacterium | reverse complement strand
GTATATAATAGTCCATTACAGATTTTTTCGGGCAATCCTTCACAAGGTTATCTTGAACCAAATTTTATGGAATTGCTTGGCAGTATACCAACAACATGGGATACAACAATTATAGTGGAAGCAAAAGTTGCAAACTATATTATTACGGCACGCAGAAAAGGAGAGGACTGGTTTATTGGCGGTATGACAGACTGGACAGCAAGAACATTTAATCTACAGCTCAGTTTTTTATCCTCAGGAAACTATGAGGCAACTTTGTGTAAAGATGGTGTTAATGCAGACCGTTACGCTGCTGATTATTCCATAAAAACATTCCCGGTTAAAAAAGATGATTTTATTCCTGTTCAAATGTCACCCGGCGGCGGCTTTTTGATTTGGCTAAAAAAGAAATAAGTCAAGGTTAAACTTTTCAACATTGCAACCAACAATCAACCAGTCAACTATTACCTGTTAAAACAATTTTACAAAATTCCGAATTCTAATTCAC
Source organism: Chitinophagaceae bacterium (assembly GCA_036558585.1). GTDB lineage: Bacteria > Bacteroidota > Bacteroidia > Chitinophagales > Chitinophagaceae > DATBFI01. Next base: position 3,131 of record DATBFI010000099.1, on the reverse strand, counting down.
AACTCCTTCTCACCCATTCTCCTTGTTCCCTGTTGATATTCATTTACCTTTGCGAAAATTTTTGAAAGAGCAATGGTGTATCTCACAAGACTGGAGCATTTCAATGCGGCACATAAATTATACAATCCAAACTGGAGCAAAGAGAAGAATGAAGAGGTATTTGGACTTTGCGCCAATGAAAACTGGCATGGCCACAACTTTGATTTATATGTAACTATTAAAGGAGAAGTAAATAATGATACTGGTTTTTTAATGGATGTAAAAAAACTCAAACTAATTATCAGGGAATGCGTAATTAAAAAAGTAGATCATAAAAATCTTAACCTTGATGTTGATTTTTTAAAAGGAAAAATGTGTACCACTGAAAATCTTGCAATGGGTATCTGGAAAGAATTGCAGCCACATCTCCCGGAAAATGCAAGGCTGCATTGCATTAAGTTGTATGAGACGCCAAGGATCTATGTAGAGTATTTTGGGGATGATCATGATGTTAAATGAGATATCTTTAAGATTGTTTAATGATAACAGAAATTGCTAATGATTAGAATTTAATGAGTCACAAAGTAGCTGTATATCGTAAAGAGCATTTTAATGCCGCACACCGGTTGCATAATGCGGAATGGAGTGATGCGGTGAACGAAAGAGTATTTGGCAAATGCAATAATCCAAATTATCACGGTCATAATTATGAAGTGATCGTAAAGGTAATCGGTGAGCCGGATGCGCGTACGGGCTATGTAATAGATATGAAAATGCTCAGCGATATTATCAAAGAAGTAGTGCTGGATAAATTCGATCATAAGAATCTGAACCTCGATACTGAAGAATTCAGCCAGTTAAATCCAACTGCTGAAAATATTGCTATGGTAATATACAGGTTATTGCGTGCACATATCGATACAAGACTTGATTTGCAGGTGCGTTTATACGAGACAGAAAGAAATTTTGTAGATTATCCTGTGTGATTTTTGAAGCTGAAAGTTTAAAGCTGGCAAGTCGTGCCTGTTTTTTTATAGTTGAGTTTATTATCACTATTTACTATCGACCATTCGTTGTTGACGGCTCAAAAAAAATTCGTACATAATAACATATAAATTATGAGGACTTATAACAAGACTGAATATTACCCTGAAAGAGTAACTACGGAATTAATTGAGAACTATAGAAAAATTCTTGATTTGCTTGGTGAGGATTCAGCAAGGGAAGGTTTGTTGAAAACGCCGGAACGTGTAGCAAAGGCTATGCAGTTTATGACTCAGGGCTATCACCAGGATGCAATTGCGATTTTAAATTCAGCAAAGTTTCACGAGAATATCAGTGAAATGGTTATAGTAAAGGATATTGAATTATATAGTATGTGTGAACATCACATGTTGCCATTTATAGGAAAAGCGCATATCGCCTATATTCCAAATGGCTGGATAACAGGGCTAAGCAAAATCGCAAGGGTGGTTGATATTTTTTCAAGAAGGTTGCAGGTACAGGAACGTTTAACAGTGCAAATTATGGATAGTATTCGGGAAAGTCTTGACCCGCTTGGCGTGGCAGTTGTCATTGAGGCGAAGCATTTATGCATGATGATGCGCGGCGTTTCGAAACAAAATTCTGTGACAACCACGTCTGCCTTTTACGGCGAGTTTGAAAAAAATACAACGCGCAGCGAGTTCCTTAAATTGATCAGCGCCCGTTTGGGTTAATATTTTTTACGGCAAGCTGATATTTAGATACTGCACGTATCAAAAAGTTTATGTGTTTAAATGTGACACGTTCATTTTAATCAAATAGCTTTCTAATCAAATAGCTTTTGAAACTTGTAAACTCGTAAACCTTGTGTGTAAACTCCAAACTAATGAATAAACATGCTTATGTATTTCCCGGGCAGGGTTCTCAATTCAGCGGAATGGGAAAAAATTTGTATGAGGCCAATGCAACAGCAAAAGATCTGTTTGAACAGGCAAATGAAATATTGGATTTTCGTATCAGCGATATCATGTTTGGTGGGACAGACGAAGAATTAAAGCAAACCAAAGTAACGCAGCCAGCGATTTTTTTGCATTCGGTCATAGCGTATAAAACATCGGAAAATCCGCAACCTCAAATGGTTGCGGGTCACTCGCTCGGCGAGTTCTCAGCATTGGTTGCCAACGCAACATTATCTTTTGAAGATGCTTTGAAACTTGTTAGCATTCGCGCCCGGGCGATGCAGAAAGCATGCGAATTAAATCCGTCAACGATGGCAGCAGTTCTTGGGTTGGCAGATGAAAAAGTAGAAGAAATTTGTAAAGCAGTGCAAAATGAAACAGGCGAAATTGTCGTGCCTGCAAACTATAACTGTCCCGGTCAGCTCGTGATAAGTGGTTCGATAAAAGGAATTGAAATTGCTTGTGAAGGAATGAAGGCAGCAGGTGCTAAACGAGCCCTGGTATTGCCTGTTGGAGGTGCGTTTCATTCACCATTAATGCAACCTGCAAAAGAAGAATTGGCGGCTGCAATCAATGCTGCGGGTTTTAATACACCAGCATGCCCCGTATACCAAAATGCCATAGCAAAAGCTGTGATTGATTCAGCTGAGATAAAAAAGAATTTGATCGATCAATTAACTTCTCCGGTTCGCTGGACACAAAGTGTGCAAGCTATGATAGCAGATGGAGGCGATCATTTTACAGAAGTAGGGCCAGGAAAAGTATTGCAGGGATTAATTATGAAAGTGAATAAAACTGTAAAAACAGATGGAGTAAGTTAATACCTGTTTAGTTTAATTTTGTTTCATTACTTCTTCAGCCAGGCCAAAACTCAATGTCATTCCTGCACCACCTAACCCATTTACAATTGTCACGCCTTCCTGAGGTGAATAAATAAAATCGGTTTGTCCATTAGTTAATTTTGGATAAATGCCATGCCAGCTCTGAACCAGACGCCAGTCACGGAATATTGCGAATCGTTTCAGATAATCAACAATAAGCTGATTGATGCATTGTTTATCAAAAGGATCAAATACCAAACCGTATTCATGGCTATCACCGATTGTTAATTCGCCTTCTGCATTTTGAGATACCATGACGTGAATGCCCCACCTGAGATATTCGGGCATTGTTTCTTCATAGTATTTTCTTAGTCGTGGCAACGAACCT
>DATBFI010000098.1:0-7458 GCA_036558585.1 Chitinophagaceae bacterium | reverse complement strand
ATGGATGGAAATTATTGTTTGATGGCGTGAGCAGTAATGGTTGGAGAGGTGCATACAAAACAGGCTTTCCTGAAGCGGGCTGGGAAATAAAAGACGGTATCTTAAAGGTATTGGCATCTGAAGGCAAGGAAGGTGGGGTGGGAGGGGATATTGTTACAACCGATAAATATAGTGCATTTGATCTCTCATTCGAATTTAAATTGACGCCTGGTGCTAATAGCGGTATAAAATATTTTGTAACACTTACAGAACACAATGAAGGTTCTGCAATAGGCCTTGAGTACCAGATACTGGATGATGCAATGCATCCAGATGCAAAACTTGGCCGCAATGGTAACAGAACTCTGGCTTCCTTATATGATCTTATTCCCGCGCAAAAGCAGTCACGCTTTGTGCATCCCATCGGGCAATGGAATACCGGCCGCATAGTGGTATATCCTAATAATCATGTAGAACATTATCTTAATGGGATTAAAGTGCTTGAATATGAAAGAGGCTCAAAAGAGTTTCGCGATCTTGTTGCGATCAGCAAATACGTGATCTGGAAAAACTTTGGTGAAGCAAAAGAAGGACATATTCTTCTGCAGGATCATGGTAATGAGGTAAGCTTCAAAAGTATTAAGATAAGGATATTAAAGTAATCTCGTCTTATTATTGGTTTGGTTTTTGTGACTGAGTCTGAACCAGTTTCCGATGTATTGGCTCTTTATAAAAATATCGAATTCATGTTAGTGTCATTTTCTGAGTGCTTTTTTTAGCCAAGGTCATATGATATTATGGAAATTACTAACTTTACGATGACAAGAGTTTATCTCATTATTTTTTAACCCGATATCCCTGATTATAAACCGCACTAACTATAAGCCAAAACATCTTTAACGCAGTAAGTCATTAAGAGAATTTAGAATACTTTGATATGATATTGATATTCAGCAGGGAGTTTCTTTGAAGAACTACACTGATTATTAAAATATTTATTAGAAAAATCACAATTAAGGAGAACAAAATTTATATAATAACACCCTACTGTTTCGTCAATTATTCATTTATTTAAAAAACAAAACATGAAAGCAGAAACGTATCCCAAAAAAAGGCCAACAACTCCCTACTCACCCGGAAAATCAGATTTTAACCTTATGAAACTTGCGCGGTTGATGCTGATTTCTTCGTTTGCCTGTATTGTTTTTTCAGGTTGTAAAAAAGACTTTACTGAACATGAAATTCAAGCCAGCTCTGAAACAACTTCCAACTTAATTCAAACGTCTAAAACTAATATCATTATTTTCCTGGCAGATGATTTTGGATATGAATTACCAACTTTTACAGGCGGACAATCATACAATACGCCCAATTTAGATTTTATGGCTGCAAATGGCGTTCAGTTTATTAACGCCTATTCTCATCCGGATGGCTATCCCTCACGACTGGCATTATATACCGGCAAATACAATTTTAGAAATTATACATTTTGGGGGCAGCTTCCCACCAGTGAAAAAACAATTGGAAATATGTTGCATGACGCAGGCTATGCCACATGTTTTGTTGGAAAATGGCAATGTGACGGAGGAGATGCAAGGATACGGAGTGCGGGCTTTGATAAATACAGGATTTTCCAGCCATTTGCCAAGACTGGAAATGTTTACCAGTATTCATATAAAAATCCGCAGTTGTATGAAAATGGCAATTTCTTACCTTCCAGCATGACGAAAGGAAAATATTCTGAGGATATGTATGTTGATTATGTAAGTAAATTTATTGATAGCAATGCAGCTAAACCTTTTTTTGTAATGTTTGCAAATAATCTTCCCCGCCAGCCATGGTGCCCTACTCCTGATGATCCGGAATTTGCAACCTTTAATCCTGATACATTAACAGGAAGAGGAGACAAAAAATATAATGTTTCGATGATCAATTATTTAGACAAAACGATAGGGAAGGTAATCGCAAAAGTAAAAAGTAAAGGATTAGCAAATAACACCGTTATTATGTTTGTTGGGGATGACGCAACAAATAGAGGTGTCGTTTCAATGTATAATGGGGCCAAGTTTAGAGGTGGTAAAAATTTTACTTCAAAAAAAGGAACCCAAACTCCTCTTGTTGTTTATTGGCCTGGTGGTATAGGATTGCCGGGACGAGAAGGAACTACATTGATTGATTATACGGACTTTTTGCCAACGCTGGCGGAAATTGCAGGTATTTCCAAACCCACAAACTATGGAATATTGGACGGTGTAAGTTTTTATCATAACTTAATTTGGAAAGCAGGTGTAAATAGAAGTTGGGTATTTTGTCATTGGGATAATAATCCTAAAGACCAAAAACCGCCAATACGCTATGTAAACAATCAAAACTATAAGTTGTATGATACCCTAGGTTATAAAAACTTCTATAACATAGTAACAGATGTAGATGAGCAGCATCCCTTGCCGGATAATACTCTAACCTCCGCAGAAAAAGCTATAAAGCAGAAATTTGAAACCATACTACAGCAAATGCATAAGTAAGCTTTATTCATTTTGCGAATATTATTGATTAAAAAAGCCATTGAACCATAAAATGGCTTTTTTAAAAAGAGGTATTATTTTTTTACAAAGTGCTTTAGTATTACTAAATTGCTGACCTTATAATATGTATACATAACCTATTTTAATTATTGTTTCACCAATAGCCTTGATTTCAACCAAACCCTAACTTAATTAAAACGCCTTTTAGCAAGACAAAAATGTATTAAGAGAAAGCCTCTTAATTATGAAATATAAGGCCCGGGGCTTTATTCATATCGGTAACCAGATATTAGCTTATCGGTCTGTTCAATTATTGCATTATTTAAAAACAAAACATGAAAGCAAAAATGTATCCCCAAAAAAGGTCAACTATTCTCTACTTACCTGAAAAATCAAATTTTCACCTTAAGAAACTTGTTCGGTCAATGCTGACTTCCTCGTTTGCCTGTATTCTTTTTATAAGTTGTAACAAAGACTTTACTGAACATGAAATTCAAGCCAGCTCTGAAACATCTGCCAACTTAGTCCAAACTTCTAAACCAAATATTATTATTTTTCTGGCAGATGATTTTGGATATGAATTACCAACCTTTACGGGTGGACAATCATATAATACTCCTAATTTGGATTTTATGGCCGCAAATGGTATTCAGTTTACTGAATGTTATTCTCACCCGGATGGTTATCCCTCACGACTGGCGTTATATACCGGCAAGTACAATTTTAGAAATTATACATTTTGGGGCCAGCTTCCAACCAGTGAAAAAACAATTGGAAATATGTTGCACGATGCCGGTTATGCCACATGCTTTGTGGGAAAATGGCAATGTGACGGCGGAGATGCAAGAATACGAAGCGCAGGATTCGATAAATACAGGGCTTTTCAGCCTTTTGCCAAGGCTGGAAATGTTTACCAGTATTCATACAAGAACCCCCAGTTATATGAAAATGGAAATTATTTACCTGCAAGCGTAACAAACGGGAAATACTCGGAAGATATGTATGTTGATTATGTGAGTAAATTTATTGATGACAACGCTACTGCTCCTTTCTTTGTAATGTTTGCAAACAATCTTCCCCGGAACCCATGGTGTCCAACGCCTGATGACCCTGAATTTGCGAACTTCAACCCTGATTTATTAACAGGGAAAGGAGACAAAAAATATAACACCTCAATGATTAATTATTTAGATAAAACGATAGGCAAAATAATTACCAAAGTAAAAAGCAAAGGACTGGCAAACAATACTATTATTATGTTTCTTGCTGACAATGCTACAAACAGAGGCCTTGTTTCAATATATAACGGGGCTAAGTTTAGAGGCGGTAAAAATTTTACTTCAAAGAAAGGAACACAAACCCCTTTTGTTGCTTATTGGCCCACTGTAATAGCATCCGGGCAAAAAAGTAATATATTAATTGATTATACGGATTTCTTACCAACCCTCGCAGATATTGCTGGTATTTCTAAGCCCGGAAATTATGGTACATTGGACGGAGTTAGTTTTTATGACAATATAGTTGGTACAAGTGGAACAGATAGAAGTTGGATATTCTGTCATTGGGATAATAATCCTAAGGACAAAAAACCGCCCATACGTTATGTAAACAATCAAAACTATAAATTGTATGATACTTTAGGCTATCAAAACTTCTATAATATAAAAAACGATGTAAATGAGGAGCATCCCCTGCCAGATAATAGCCTGACTCCTGCTGAAAAAGCAACAAAGCAGACATTTGAAACCATATTACAACAAATGCACAAGTAGATCCGGATTATACAATCCCCTTCAACTTTATACTTATAATTTAATATCTTTTTTTAAAAGGTTGCAGGATCTTTAAAACCTGCAACCTTTGCATTTTTGAATATTCTCTATTTGATTTCGCTACTGTAAGTCACACCATTAGGCAGTAAGTTTGTCCCTTTGTGTAACGGCACAGCACCACTGGGACTATAAGCTGAACGCACCATTGCGACTTTAAAATCAGCGTTTCTAAATTCACTTACCATATTTTTCACAAGTGCTGAAGAGGCATTATGCACTGTCCATTCATTTGATATTACCGGTTTACCTGTTTCATTCATTAAATAGTCTGCTATTTTCTTCAGTAATCCCGGTTCATAAGTATCCGGGTCTTTGTCGGTAGGTCCCTGGGTATGAATATTCACATAGTCGAGATCTATGGTTCTATAAGCTGCAATCAGCTTTTTAACCTCCAGTGCTTTACCGCTGCCGGCGTTTCCATTCATGACCTGTTCAATATACGGGATATGTATAGCTCCATCTGCTACTTTTACATTAAACTGTTTACAAACTTCTACTGCAGTTTCCAGTTCGGTGATATAATTTTCAATTGGGCCGGTATGAAAAAGATCGGTCGTTGGTTCATTTTCTATTACTGCTATTTCAGGTTTGTATGTATTAAAGAGCTTGATAAGCTGTTGTTTGTATTGGTCCATATCAGTAGGAAATGGTACAGGGTTTCTCTTACCTCCACGACCACCAGGACTAGCCCAGTTTATATTTAATACAACTTTAAATCCCTGCTGGGTTAAATCTTTTTCGGTTGATATTCCATAATTATTAAAATTTTTCAATTGAACCATAGCTCTTACATACTTTACTCCGAATTTATTGTATACGCTTATTTTTTGATTAGCTGATCCTCCCTGTATTCCTGCACCAAATTCGGTGCCTGTGGCTTCCGCAAGATCACTGGTAACACTGCTAATTGCAGCAACATTTGGTTCATTATCTATCTGTGCTATTTCTTTTTTACAACCGCCAAGTCCAATAATACTACCTAGAATCAATAAAGTGGGTACAAATCTTAGTTTTTTCATGTTTTTTGAATTTCGTTTGAACAAATAAATAATTAGCCATTCAGAAACAGCCTGCAATATCCAGGCAATTGCTGAAGGGTTAATTAGGCATTCAGCCGAATAAAAGCTTAGTGATGTCTACGTGAGGTTAAATAATGAGTTTTCTGTCTGGTCAGGGCTTACAAATAAATTAAAATATGCCCTAAGGCTTTATTAACCTTACGATGAAACTAAATGGTTAGCATCTCCTTTCCTTAAAAAAATAAGGTTGCAAGTATTTTTTAAAAAATTATAGCTTGCAACCTTATTTTATTTCTGTATTCTATTTAATCAAATTGGCGTATGTTACCCCGTTCGGCAATAAGTTGGTTCCCCTGTTTAAGGATACAGCTCCACTATTGCTGGGCGCGGAACGTACTATCGCGATCTTAAAATCGGCTTCTTTAAAGCCACTTACCATACTTTTTATAAGTCCTGATGAGGAATTATGTACTGTCCATTCATTTGACATTACGGGTTTGCCAGTTTGTTTTCTCAAATAGTCTGCTACTTTCTTCAATAAACCGGGTTGGTAAACATCTGGATCTTTGCCTGTGGGGCCATAGGTATGAATATTCACATAGTCAAGATTCAATGTTTTGTAGGCTGCAATCAGCTTCTTAACCTCCAGTGCCTTACCGCTTCCGGCCTTTCCATTCATTATCTGTTCGATATACGGAACATGTATAGCTCCATCCGCTACTTTTACGTTGAATTGGTTACAAACTGATACGGCGGTTTTTAATTCATTAATATAATGCTCAATCGGGCCGCTATGGAAGATATCAGTTGTTGGTTCATTTTCTATTACTGCTATTTCAGGTTTGTATGTATTGAAGAGCTTTGTAAGCTGCTGTTTATATTGCGCCATATCAGTAGGAAATGGTACGGCCTTTCTATGATCTCCGGAACCTGAGGGATTGGCCCAGTTTATATTTAAAACAACCTTAAACCCTTTTTGGGATAAACTTTTTTCGGCGGACATATTGCCTTTAAAATTTTTCAGTTCAACTATACTCCTTACATACTTTACACCAAATTTATTATACAAAGTAACTTTTGCATTTGTTGAACCCTGCACTGCCGCACCAAACTGCGTACCTGAGGCTATCGCATCGTCACTTATAGTATTACTGCTCATTGCGACAGCAGTTGTGTCTTCTGTCTGTGCTACTTCTTTTTTACAACTGTTGAGTATACAAATACTTCCGAGAATCAATAATGCCGGTACAATTTTTAGTTTTTTCATTTTTTTTGAATTTTGTTTAAACAATAAATACTTATTGCCATTCAGGAAAATAGCCTGCATGACACAGGTAATCACTGAAGGTTTATTACGTTTGTCGCCGAATAAAAGCTTGATTGATATTTTATGTGTGATTAATTAACTTTCCGCAAGGCATGCCTGGGGTATTAATTATTAATTGCGCTTCAACATGCAGTTAAAGCTTTTTATAAATTTTATAATGATTGCTTATAAATAAGGTTGCAGGTGTTTCTAAATTTGGAGGCCTACAACCTTATTTAGTTTTATCTATGTTGTTGTACATTCTTACTTATTTAACCAAACTAGCATATGTCACGCCATTAGGCAGTAAGTTTGTTCCTCTGTTTAAGGGAACAGCACCACTATTGCTGGTTGCGGAACGTACTATTGCAACTTTAAAATCAGCTTCTCTAAAACCACTTACCATACTCTTAATAAGCCCTGTTGAGTAGTTATGCACTGTCCATTCATTTGACATTACCGGTTTGCCAGTTTCTTTTCTGAGATAGTCTGCGATTTTTTTCAATAACCCGGGCTGGTAAACATTCGGGTCCTTTCCTGAAGGTCCATATGTATGAACATTCACATAGTCGAGACCCATTGTCTTATAGGCGGTTATCATCTTCTTTACATCCGCAGCCTTACCTTTCGGATTTCCGTTCATTACCTGCTGGATATACGGAACATGCGTGCATCCATCGGCTACTTTTACATTAAACTGTTTACAAACCGATACTGCGGTTTTTAATTCAGTAATGTAATGCTCAATCGGGCCACTGTGAAAAATACCGGTCGTTGGCTCATTTTCTATTACCGCT
>DATBFI010000097.1:0-3028 GCA_036558585.1 Chitinophagaceae bacterium | reverse complement strand
TAGAACGAAAATTTTTAAAACGATATGAAATTATATCCCGGATCGGCGGCGATACAATTAGAGTTCGAGAAAATAAAAAAGTTACTGATAGACCATTGCAACAGTGAATATGCAAAAAAGAAAGCTGAGGGATTGCGTATTCACACAAAAAAAGAATACATAGAACTGGAACTGCAACAATCCAACGAATACAAGTTGTTGTTACAGCAAAGCCAGTACTTCCCAAATGACTACATTTTAAATATTGCACGTGAAATAAAACTGCTTGGCATAGCAGGTAGCACTTTAACGGGCGATGAGTTTTTACAAATAAGAAAACTCGCTGAAAGCATAGAAAAAATTTTCAGGTGGTTTGACAAGGAGAAAAGAGTCGCATATCCTGCACTGGCCAGGGTACTTGAAAATACTTATTATGAGAAAACCATTGCTGCACTAATCGATGATGTACTTGATGAATATGGCAATGTAAAAGACAATGCCAGTGCTGAATTGCAAAGAATTCGAATGAATCTTTACAAAAAACGCAATGAGCTTCGTCGTGTATTTGAACGTGTTGTTGCAAGACTTAACAAATCTGGTTATTCGGCAGATATCGAAGAAAGTTTTAGTCACGGAAGAAGGGTAGTGGCCGTATTTTCTGAGCATAAACGACAGGTAAAAGGCATATTGCATGGGGAAAGTGACAGCCGCAAAACTGCTTTTATTGAACCCGAAGAGACCATTGAACTGAACAATGAAGTTTTTACTTTAGAAAATGATGAACGCAGGGAAGTGCAGCGAATATTAAGAGAGCTTAGTTCCAGGTTAAGCGCATACAGCTCTTTATTACAAACATATTATTTCATAGTAGGCGAATATGATTTCATAAGAGGCAAGGCCAAACTTGCCCTTGATATAAATGGTAACTATCCTAACATAATTGACAAAGCTCATGTTGAGTTAAAAGACGCTTATCACCCGCTTTTATATTTGTACAACAAGCAATCAGGAAAACAAACAGTTCCGGTTACACTTACTCTCAATGAAAAACAACGAGTACTGGTGATAAGCGGGCCAAATGCCGGAGGAAAAACAGTAACCCTGAAGACAATCGGACTGAACCAGATGATGATGCAGAGTGGTTTGCTGGTGCCGGTTCATCCCGTATCGCAAATGGGAATATTTAAACAGCTATTTATTCATATTGGCGATACACAAAGCCTGGAGTTCGACTTAAGTACTTACTCGGCACACTTACTGCACATGAAGTATTTTATTGAAAATGCAAATGGAAAAACTTTATTTTTTATAGATGAGTTGGGTAGCGGAAGTGATCCCAATCTTGGTGGTTCATTTGCAGAAGTTATACTGGAAGAACTTTCACGTAAACAATCTTTTGGCGTAGTAACGACCCATTATCTTAATCTTAAGGTAATGGCAAGTCACACCGCAGGAATTGTAAACGGGGCTATGGCCTTTGATGAAGTGAATCTTCAGCCTCTTTATAAATTAATAATTGGCAAGCCGGGAAGTTCTTATACTTTCTCCATTGCAGAAAGAATCGGATTGTCGAAGTCTTTAATTAATCGTGCAAGACAATTAGTAGATGAAGATCATTTCAGGTTAGATAAATTATTGAACAGCGCTGAGCAGGATCAGCAGAAACTGGAAAAAGATCAAAAGGAGTTGCAAAAATTATTGCGCGAAAATGAAACACTACGCAAGGAAATGGAAAGAGTAATAAGTAAGGAAAAGCATCGACAGCAGGTTGAATTGTTAAAGCATCAGAATAAAATAACCGAAGAAAGAATTGCTGATCTTAAGGAAACGGAACGTAAGCTAAAACAGATAGTTCTTGAATGGAAAAAAGCTGAGAACAAAGAAGAAGTAATGAAGCAAATACAAAATCTTCTTTTTAAGAAAAAGGATCAGGCAGTTACCAATAAACTTGCAAAAAAAATTGATGCGAAATATAAAGAAGTAAATGGTGAAATAGTTGTTGGCGCAAAAGTAAAAATGAAAAAAAGTCACCAGGTTGGAGACGTAAAAGAAATAAGAGGCAGGCGTGCTGTGGTGCAAATTGGTTTATTGCCCATGAGTGTTGAATTGAGTGACCTTGTTGTGGTAGAGGAGAAAGAAAAGAACCTTACGTAAATTATGGTAAAAAGTTTTTCCTAATAACAGTGAGTTAGTAACCTTGTTACAAAACGATAAGAACCGATACCAAACAGGCGGCTACAACTTTTTAATCGGGAATGTCAACTTCCTTCGATCAACTTTGCAATTGCAAATGCAGCACCGGCTGCCAAAGCGCCAATCAGCATTATTTTAAAGCCACCGGTAATTGGATTTACGCCTGTAAGCTTGCTTTTAAAAAATCCGAATATATACAAACAAATAAGTGTGATAATAACGGATATGACTAATCCTTGTTGCGCCTTGCTTACAAAAAAATAAGGGCTTAACGGAACAAGGCCGCCAACAATATAAGATACACCAATATTAAATGCACTCTTTCTTGCACGCCTGGGATCAGGTTTATCAAGGTTTAATTCATACTTCATCATAAAATCAACCCAGCGATCTTTATCTTTTGTCAATTCTGTTACCGCTTTGCTTTGCACTTCTTTGCTCAATCCAAGCGATTCAAAAAAAACGCGCACTTCTTCCTCCTCCTTATCCGGAAGATTATCTACTTCCCAATATTCTCTTTTCAATTCGCTGTTGTAATGGTCCTGCTCTGTTTTACCTGCAAGAAAACCTCCAAGACCCATGGCAATAGATCCTGCCGCAATTTCTGCAATACCCGCAATTATTATAACACCGGTGCTGTCAACTGCTCCGCTTAAACCTGCAGCCAGCGCAAAAGGTACCGTAAGTCCATCGCTCATTCCAATTACAATATCTCTTAGCAGATCGGAACTTTGTAAATGTTCCTCGTGGTGCAGATGTGTCTCTTTCATATTGTTGTAAAGGTATCAAGGCAAGATAAGAATTATTAAGCCAGGAGATTTCTGTAGTCAGCGGGCCAGTAGGCAGTAATCGTTAG
>DATBFI010000096.1:0-7861 GCA_036558585.1 Chitinophagaceae bacterium | reverse complement strand
TTTTTTGCGTTTTAAAGGAAGCTGCTTTGAACTCTGTAGTATCACTTTTTATATTAACATTGGGTCTTTTCGCCGTAACAACTACTGATTGCAGATTTCCGTAAGATGGCTCTAAAAAAATTGTATCACGTAATCCTCTATTCATTGCAGGCTGAGTACGAACTGATTTCACTGTTTTTGTATAACTCAATGCTTCGGCTTGCAGAATATATGTTCCTGCAGGAAGATCACCAAAAGAAAAATTTCCAAGACTATCTGTAACAATTGACCGCACAACTATTGAATCTTCATCAAGCAGTTTAATCGTAGCTCCTGAAACAATTTGAGTTATAATATTATTGGAAGAAGTTAAAAAAACACTACCCGAAATTTCACCCTTTTGACTGTATACCGTAAAGCTAATAGCGCAAATAAGTATTACAAAAATTAGCTTTTGGCTTTTCATGAGGCAATTTAATACGCGATCTTTAGTATGCAGATGCGATATATTCCATCAAAGCGAATTTTAATAGGTTTTGTATTAGCTTTTAATCTCCATTTATTTGTAAGACGAAAGGACGGCAAGGAGAATTAAATGAATTTCATTCTTAATACCTGCTACATGTCCTTTACAAAATTTGACAATTGAAAAATGGATTGTTTAATTAGACAATGGTTTGACAACATAACGTGGAATTTATTTCCCAAACGAGTTTTTAACTTTATTCTCAACAAAGCGATAAAAAAATGGCAAGCTTTTAGAACCTTCTAATACATTAATTAATAATCCGATTCTTAAAATTTAAACTATGCATTTACAATCATTTATTAACGGTCTTTCAATAGGCATCCTGATAGGCGTCTTATTCGCACCCGAAAGAGGTGAAGAAACGAGAAGAAGAATTTTAAGAAGAACGTCGGCTTTAAGAGACAATGTAAAAGATACTTACGAGGATATTGCCGATAATATTTCCGACCAGGTAGGACAAGTAAAAAATAAAGCCAGTCAGATACTAAACAGGGGACAAAAAATATAAGAATCAGGAGAGCAGCTGGCACCTTAAAATGACGACTTACGAGGTCTGAGAAATTATTTATTACTGTACTCGTGTTGACTATGAAATAATGCAAACTTATTATTTCATCAGTGAGTACTTGCTTGTAAATTTTCTTAAGCTAACTATCGGATCAATACAACGTATCCGCTTGAAAACGCCTTATTGTTGTCAATATCAGTATAATTGATTTGCCAAATATAAGTGCCAACAGGTTGAGGAATTCCATTAATCGTTCCATCCCAACCTTTATAAGGATCAGTTGTTTCAAAAATCTTTTTACCCATTCTGTTATACACGGAGAAGTGTATAGTTTTCACAATGTTTGGATATTTTAAACGAAAAAGATCATTTAGCTTATCACTGTTGGGTGTAAATGCGGAAGGCATTGTCAATTTGCAAAATTTCTGGACCACATTAATTGCTTTAAAGTCCGTGCCGCATTTATTAGTTACTGAGACTGAATATATACCGGACTTTGTAACAAGATAAGTATGACGCATCGATTGATCTTGCCACAATGCTGTATCACGATCAGTAATTCCCGGGTCCAGCAATAACTGTTCTCCTTTACAAAGAATAGTATCAAAAAGTTTTAAAGAAGGCTTGGCTATCACGTCAATCGAAACGGAATCGGCAGCGTAACAACCATTTAAATTTGCAGCTACAGAATAGGACCCGGTTGTTGTTACAATAAATTTATCAGTCGTATCGCCATTCTGCCATTTATATTTATATACTATAGGGCTTGCTGAAGGATGGAGTGTAAGTCGGTTTGGTGCACAAATAACCGTATCATTTGGTAATGAAATCCGGGGAGACGGCTTAAAATTAATAAGTATAGTATCCGTATTAACGCAAAATTGTTGGGATACTTTAACCCAATAGTTGCCCGTTGCTTTTGCAGTAATGGTATTTAAAGTGCTGCCATTGCTCCATAAATAATTTACATTAAAAGGCTCAACAAATAATTTTAGCGAGTCACCCTCACATAAACTGGTGTCCCTTCCAAAATCTACTTTAGGCATGGGAATATAATTCACCTGTATAGTGTCACTTACAGTACATCCATCGTAGCTAACACTTCCCGTATATGTACCTGTTTTGGTAACATTAAATAAATTTTTTGTTGAATTATCCTGCCATTTATACGTGCTGCTTTTAATGTTCCGAAGATTCGTTGAATCAAAATACGAAGACATTTTTAATTGCAAAGTTTGCTGCGAACAGAGCGTAGTATCATTTCCAAAAGATACCATCGGATAGTTGTGAATTGAAACACAAACCGAGTCCCAAACTGTACATCCTTTATCATCAACTCCTGTGAGCGTATATAATCCCTCTTCTGCCGGCCTGATGTGGCTGGTATCTTTATCCATCCAATGAATATTAGTGATATTTTGCGGAATGGTTAATGTGTGCGATGTTTTTGGACAGAATAATAAGTTATCTGCCGGGAATATTGCAGTTGCTGTGCTTTTAACGTACACATACCCATAAGCGTCCGGTTTTGAAAATCTTTTTTTACCTGCTAATACAGCATATAAACCAGGTCTCGTTACTTCGATAGAATGACCAGTGTCGCCTGTGTTCCATATATAACTTTCATATCCTGCGCCGACATCCAGTTGGGCTTTTCCAAAACAAACTTTTAAAGTATCGGGTAAATTTAATTTCTCTATGGGCTTCTCTGCAGGCTGTTTAATATAATCGTTTACTATGTTTGGGAAGTAGACAGGAGAGCTGGATCTAAGGTATCTTTCCCTAGTGATAGCAGCATTTTTCGGTTGATTTGGATATTCAATTACATCAAAGCGTCTGTTTACTTTTATCCAGACTTTGTTGTCAGGAGCTTTCGATAATTTTAATATTCTCCGTGGATATTTTTTGATCATAAAAAGACTCTTGTTCAAATTATGCTCCTTAAAATCGACCTGGTAAATCTTACTGTAGTCATCACATGTTTTTGTATCGGTCACTGCTATATATAACTTGGTGTTATCTGGCGAAAAGCAAAGTGAAGTAACCTCTTCGGAAGGAAAATTTATCGTTTTGTAATTACTTAAAATTCCGGTGCTATTATCAAAACTATAAATTTCTACGGTAGAATTTGATGAGGAAGTGGCTATTATATCTCCATTGGGAGAAGCTGTGATGGTGCCAGCAATATTTGACCATTGCAGGAATGCCGGCGGACCAATCACCGATATAACGGGCTGATGCACCATTGCATCCGTTATTAAAAATGCTGCATAATAAGCGGAGTCCCACGGATGCGCAATAACCCAGGTATCTTTTTTATTAGCATGCTTAATCAAAGTAACACGATCAAGCGGATTTTTTAAAATCGGAATATTGCTGGCAATAAGTTTTCCGGAGTCATTATTCATTTGAAGAACCGAATAATACAAATTGGAAAGATTTTGATCGGCGCATCCCTTTGGACTGCCTATATCCATTTGCGAGACGAACCCCCTGGCAGAATATAAATGGAACAAATAAAATTTCGAATGATCATCGGTGAAAGGGACAATCTGGACCTTATAAAAATCATCATCGCAGGAAATAAGTGAGTCAAGCTTTGGATTTAAAATGCACTTGTAATTTTTGTTCCAGATACTTTTTCCATCAGTGAGAAAACGCATGTCACCTGTTAAAGAATCATTGAATGAGTAAGCACGCGTGCCGATATAATCCGGCCATTTAAGGTTATTAGGAACATTTGTATATAACGCTCCACTTCCCGATTTAAAAGTAACACCACCTGCAGGGCTGTTCCAGTTCACCCACTCTTTCTGCGCTCTTAGCACAGAAAAAGAAAATAATAAGAAAATGAAAAGCGGAGAAGTTTTATACATAAGGGTTTGGTTAAAAGAAAATACAATCATGCACAATGGTTATTGTGACCAATTTTCAATTATGTTACAGGGATTTGTATAAGGGATACCGGGTTGAGCATAGTAATTAATTTTAAACATTTATTTTAGCAGTTTTAGGGAGAATTTTTAACGATGTGAAGATAAGTACTTTTTTTGATAATGATTGTTTATGACTCAATACAGGCATAAAATCATATTAAATATTTATTATTTGTCCTCAACCGAAAAATGCTATTACTCCCTGATCTTTGTTGGGAACTCAACTTTAAAAATAAATACCTTTACCTTACTCTCTATTGCTAACATTCTTTTCAAAACCATTTTTTATGACAACCAGACGCTCTTTCATCAAGTCAACAACGCTTGCCTCAACCGGATTTTTTATTGCATCTTCTTTCAAATATAAGTCTTCATATATTGGTCTTCAATTGTATACTGTAAGAGATGCAATGCAGCAGGACCCACACGGTACTTTGGCAAAAGTTGCGCAAATAGGCTATAACTCGGTAGAAGGCGCTACTTATACCGGCTCTGAAAAATTTTACGGAATGGAAGCCAAAGAATTCTCGGAAACATTAAAACAACATGGTTTGATAATGCCCAGCAGCCATTACAGGCTCGGCGAAGAAAAAACAAATGGACAGGAAACAAAGGGTACCCTGCTGCATGACTGGGATAAAGCTGTGAATGATGCGGCAACAGTAGGTATCAAATATATGGTATGTGCCTACTTGTCCGAAGAAGAACGCGGAGATATTGATCATTACAAACAACTTGCAGAGCAGTTTAATAAATCCGGTGAAATATGCAAAAAAGCAGGCATCCAGTTTTGCTACCACAATCACGATTTTGAATTTGCAGAACAAAATGGGCAAATGCCATATAATATATTACTTGATAACACCGACAAAGATCTTGTAAAGATGGAGATGGATATTTACTGGGTAACTAAAGCAAAACAAGATCCCATTGCATTAATGAACCAGCATCCGGACAGGTTCCCTCTCTGGCATATAAAAGACATGGATAATACATCAGCCCAGGCCTTTACCGAAGTAGGCAGCGGTGTTATTGATTTCAAAAAAATATTTAAACAGGCAGATGAGGCAGGATTGAAATACTTTTTTGTAGAACAGGATAAATGCCCCGGCTCACCATTTGACAGTATCACAAAAAGCTACAATTACATTAAAAAGAATCTTGTGTAAGAGATGTAAATAATTCTGAGTTTGTATAATGTCAACGAGCTTTGTGCCTTAAATTTTACACCTACGCTAAAACTGGAAATAAATAAACTGGCCGCCGTTAAAAACACCTACAGACAACAGTAATATCAACAGTAACACATAACCAGCGTATCGTACTGTCACATTATTATTATTCATGATCTTAACATTAGGATAAAACTCCTGGAAGTGCTCTACAATTATCAGAAATACTACTGCAAAAGCAAAGTAGCCAAATGTGGTTGGAGGCTGTCCTTTAAATATGCCACCTCGTTTTAATGTAAATATTGATCGTATCATATACCAGGCATCACTAACCGTTGGAGTCCTGAAGAATATTCCGGTAATAGAGATCAACATAAAAACTGTAATACGGCGGAAGAAATTTGCAGTAAATCCCAATAGCTGGTTTAGTTTTTCCAGTAAAGGGTTCAATGACCTTTCAGAAATTAAAAATATACCGTTTAATAAACCCCATATGATAAAGTTGTAGCTGGAGCCGTGCCATAATCCACTTATAGCAAATACGATCATCATGTTAACATAGGTTCTGAATGAACCCTTCCTGTTACCACCCAACGGAAAATATAAGTAATCTCTCAGCCATGTTGTTAAAGAAATATGCCAGCGTTGCCATAGATCTCTGAACCCTTTAGAGATCAACACCGGCCTCCTGAAGTTGGTCATAAGATTATATCCCATTACTTTGGCTGCTCCTATTGCAATATCAGAGTAACCTGAAAAATCACAGTAAAGCTGTATCCTGAAAAAACAAGCAGCAATCATCATGCTGATGCCACTATGGAAGTGAGCATTATTAAATACGGCATCTACATAGATCGCAAGCCGGTCTGCGATCACTAATTTTTTTATGAACCCCCAAAGCATGAGCCGTAGACCTTTTACAACTCCATCGTAATCGAAATGTTTTTTCTCATGAAACTGGTGCAGCATGTTTTGAGGCCGTTCTATAGGACCGGCCACTAACTGCGGGTAAAACATCACATACAATGCATAAATACCAAAATGTTTTTCGGGTTTCTGATTACCACGAAATACTTCTATGGTATAGCTCATTGCCTGGAAAGTATGAAAAGACAAACCTATTGGTAATAAAATATCAAGATGAGGTATACGATTTTTAAACCCTATATCATCTAATAATAGCGTGATATTATTGTTTAAAAAATTATAGTATTTGAAAAACGCCAGAACCCCTATATTGGCAATAAGACTGCAGATTAAAAATAGTTTTCTTTTTCTGCCTTCGCTATTAGCTATATATATACCCGCGAAATAATCTACAACAATAGTAAACCCCAGTATTAAAATGTAAATCGGGACAAAATACATGTAAAAAAAACAACTGGCTAATAACAATAACAGCCATTTGAATTTTTGAGGAAGTACAAAAAATAATGTTGTAACAACAATAAAAAATCCAATAAAAACCAGGGAATTAAAAACCATTTTAATTGTATGATTATCTGTAAATCAAAAATTCAGAAAAAATCAAAGCATGTAAGCATTGTTGCGTAATGAGTTTTGGTTTTTGATTTCCAACAAAGAAACTATAAAAATTTTCTTTAACAAAAAAGTCTTCATTAGTTTAAATACAGTATATCCCTGTAATACCTCAGCATATTAAGATATGGAGGTGAGTTATTACGTTTCCATGAATTTTTATCAATTATTTTGAAGTACCCCAACCAATACTAAACCCATTTGGCTGACCTCAAAAGTTTTAATTGCATGAATGCACATTTTATTCCGTTCAATTGATATACCAGTAACTTCCTGAGAGCGTTAAAAGGAAAATATTCGTTTAAAATATTTCGGTATGCTTTTTCAAAATTTACTTCACTTTTACAACACAGCTCTATTATTTCTTTGTCTGATGTACACTTATTATTCAAATAATTATCATTTAATACCTTTCCTGTGTTTGCAACATGCAGAATATCGATACTTTTAATTTCTTTAATCCTCAGGCTTTGTAGCTGAGAATTAAGTTCACGAGTATATTGTTTTGTCTCAACAACAATACTCCTTATTGACATTTTAATATTTTTATCTTTACTTTTTTGTGCAACTTTTTCAAATTCTTCACCCGCCTCATGCAGAAACAAAAGCAGCCTGCACAGTTTGATTGAGATTATTTTATTAATCTTTTGCATAGGATGAAATTTTAATGAAATTTTTTGAAAGAACAGAGTATGAGGTTATAAATGCTTATCGCAGCAGCGAGATAAAATTTTGAACCTTTCAGGCTCCCTCATAACGTTATTTAAGCCTTAAGAAATGCTTCAATATTTATACCGGGCCGATGGATAAAGTTATTTTATTTTCCACAACAGGTTGCCGATTTACTGCTCAGAATGAAACAAACGTTTAATTATTGAATATATAATTTTGAATTTTATCTTCATATTGTTGTGGTTGTGCCTTTTGCGGCATTATCGCGCATAAATTTTTAACAAGGGTTTCATTGAATCCCGGAAGGCCCCTTACAGCAGGATTTTTTACAACTTATTATACTTACTCAAAAAATAATTTTGGCATTCGCTTATCTTATCGGTGTTAATTATGTCAACACCTGATTGGTTCAGCATTTCCCATGCAGGAGGATTGTCAGGTGTTGCCCATAATCTTAACAGTTTTCCCATGCTATGTACTTTTTTAACGAGCCGCTGTAACCTGCTTTCTATACTGTCCTTATTAT
>DATBFI010000095.1:0-5428 GCA_036558585.1 Chitinophagaceae bacterium | reverse complement strand
TACGCAATTTATCAGGATGTACAACAGAAAATAACATGCAGTGAGATTGCCACAGCCGCACCGGGACTCTGTGGGCTTAGCAATGACAATTCTTTGTCCAAATCTTATTCATTTAAATAACTGGATTCTCTTTGCAGCTCTTCATTTTCAATAAATGCATAACAGATCATGTGACAAATGTGCATGTGGCAATCTTCCACTTGTCCATAATGAGTTGAATCTATAACAATCACCAGGTCCGCAAGTGCGCCTAATGTTCCTCTTCTACTGCCAACAAGTGCAATCGTATACACATTATTTTCTTTGCACCACTTTACTGCAGACACAAGATTAGGTGAACTGCCACTAACGCTCATCACCATTACCACATCACCGGGTTTTGCATAGTTTTCAAGTTGTCTTTTAAAAATATCTTCGAACGCGTAATCGTTACCAATGGCTGTTATCCATTGCATGTTATCATTTAAAGAAAGACAACGGAACCGCTTGTATGTTTTGTCAGAAGCGCCTTTGCCAAGATCTGTTATAAAGTGGGACGCATTGGCAGCACTGCCACCGTTTCCAAAAACAAATATTTGACGGTCCTCCTGTAATGCACCGCGAAATTTTTCTATGAGCTTTGCAACTTCATCAACAGGAATGGAATCAATTGCCGACTTGTGATCACTTAAATATTTTTCAATGTAGTTTTTCATAACAAATATTTTTTAAAAGATGCCTCCTGCGTCGGCATGACAACTGTATTGAATGAACTTATGCAAAATATTTTTACTGGTGTTTGTCATTTCGACGACGGAGAAATCTGCATGGTTAAAGAAATTTTTGTTGACCGAATTGAATCAATTGCTGACTTGTGATCATTTAGATATTTTTCAATGTAGCTTTTCATAAAAAATATTTTTTAAAGATGCCTCCTGCGTCGGCATGACAACTGTATTGAATGAACTTATGCAAAATATTTTTACTGGTGTGTTTGTCATTTCGACGAAGGAGAATTTGCCTGGTTAAAGAAATTTTTGTCGATGGGAATGGAATCATCTTAACAGATGCGTCCTGCGTCGGCATGACAACTGTATTGATGAACTTATGCAAAAAATATTTTTTACTGGTGTTTGTCATTTCGACGAAGGAGAAATCTGCCTGGTTAAGAAATTTTGTCGACGGAATTGAATCAATTGCCGACTTGTGATCATTTAGATATTTTTCAATGTAGTTTTTCATTTGCTTTAATTAATGTGATTAAGATGGATTATGAATAAATGAAATTGTACTCAACGCGTAATCATTTCACACAATATTATTATGAAAAAATCCATCTCCCCTTTAGGGGATGGGGGCTGAACTTCTCGCCAATTCTAATGCTCCAACGGGAACAACATTTTTTCCTAAAGAGGCTATTTTAATTTCAGGTGGAGGAAGAAAAGCGCTCATCACATAATCCCGCAATATTGATGTTATTTCATCACTCAAATATTTGTTGAGCAAAGATAAACCCCCGCCAATAATAATAATTTCAGGGTGAAAAAGATGAACAACGTGTGAAACAGCAAAAGCAATATTGTCGGCTGTTTCATGCAAAATTCTTTTAGCTGCGGTATCGCCATTCTTTATTGCTTCAGACAGGAATCTTGCTTCTCCTTTTGTAATATCACCTACTAATTTTGCAAGCATGCTTTGTGGTTGCGCAGCAACAGCCTTTCTTATCTTTTCATCTACAGCCCAGCCTGAGCACTGCGATTCAAGTGTATCACCTTGTTTGTTCAAACGTAAATGCCCAACTTCCACTTCGCCCGGATAAGCGCCACGATAAATTTTTTTGTTCATCACAACTCCTCCACCAATGCCGCTTCCTATCGTCATGTAAAATACAATTTCGTATGCGGCGCCTGCTCCATGTACTGCTTCGCCCAACGCTGCAACATTTGCATCATTGTCAATAAAAACAGGAACACCTGTTAAATCCTGAAGCCATTGCTGCAAATTAAAATTTTCCCATCCTGCTATCTGGTGTGATACACTTATCTTTCCCGTTTTGTAATTTACAGGGCCTCCAAATCCCACACCAATGGCAGACAATTTTTTATGACCTATTATTTTTTGAATCCCCTCTTCTACCTGCTGCTGAATGCCCTCTGCGCCCCTCTCCTTACTAACCTCGAGAGAAAGTTGTTCATCGATAGTAAGCGAAGCATCTGCGCAGACCAGTTGAAGCTTGGTTCCCCCAATTTCTATACCTATAAAATTTTGTTCTGACATTTGTTCATTACAGTGTTTGGCGTTTATTCTGACATTTATTTCCGGTGTAAATTACATATTCACGGGCAGGCATTCTACACTTCCGGACAATGCAAAATCACAAAAGCTTATTGGTGCAAATGATTAATTTTATATGATCGCATAAAGGAAAGACAAGTAAACTTTAATTCTGTGTTTTTTGCAAGAGATTTTTTAAGCTGGCATAAAACACGGAAACGGTCAGAAAAACAGGACTTAAAAATCAAAACCTCTCACACTATGAAACGCAGCACTTTTTTGAAAAATACAGGTCTATTCACAGCTGGTCTTGCTCTTGCTGAAAATTCAGCATTTGCATTAACTCAAACATCAGTAAAAAATAAATTACCAAAATGGAAAGGCTTTAATGTGCTTGATTTCTTTTCACCAAATCCAACGCCCACAAGCCATCCAACAACGGAAGAACATTTTAAATGGATGCAGGATTGGGGATTTGATTTTATTCGTGTGCCCATTGCATATCCCTGTTATCTCAATATTGACCGCACAAAAGATATCACTCCCGAAGACGTGTACAAAATAAACAATGAAGCGGTTGATCGCATAGATGCGCTGGTAACAAGAGCGCATAAATATAGCCTTCATGTAAGTCTCAACCTGCATCGTGCACCGGGCTATTGCATCAACGCGGGTTTTCATGAGCCTTATAATTTGTGGAAAGATGAAGAGGCGCAAAAGGCATTTTATTTTCACTGGAACATGTGGGCAAAGCAATATAAAAATGTGTCAAACAAAAAAATAAGCTTTGACCTTGTAAATGAACCCAGCATGCGCGAAGACATGAATGACCAGCATTCCAAATCGAGTGCTGTGCCAGGAGATGTGTACCGCAAAGTTGCGAAGGAAGCGGCCGAAGCGATTAGAAAAGAAAACCCTGATCACCTTGTAATTGCTGATGGCAATAATGTCGGCAATACTCCCATTCCCGAAATCGTTGATCTCAATATCGCGCAAAGTTGCCGTGGTTATTATCCAGGCTCTATTTCACATTACAAAGCGCCGTGGGCGAATAAGGACACGACCAATTTACCCGAACCAAAATGGCCAGGACAGGTTGGTGATAAATATCTGAGCCGTCAGCTTCTTGAAGACTATTACAAGCCATGGATCGGGTTAACGAAACAAAATGTTGGGGTGCATTGCGGCGAGTGTGGTTGCTGGCGAAGAACACCGCATGATGTTTTCATTGCATGGTTTAGTGATGTAGTAGATATACTTTCATCAAATAATATTGGTTTTGCACTGTGGAATTTTATCGGTGATTTTGGTATAATTGATTCTAATCGCACAGATATTGCTTATCAGGACTGGCAGGGACATAAGCTTGATAAACAGTTGCTCGATTTGTGTATGAAGCATTAAAAGTTTATCGTTGTCCTTTAATTTTTCCGATATTTTTTTCCTGGATTTCTGCTTGAATGAAAGATTGCTGATACCGTAATTACCTGTTCTTTTTTATAAGCTGTATAAACAATGACGTAGGGAAGTTTTTACTGATGTTTCACGAAAATTCCCTTTTCGTTTAGGGTATCTTTCGGGATATTGAGCGATAAGATTAAGTTTATTTTTTATTACTTCAATAAACCGGATACCAAGACCCGGGCTTTGTTCCTCGTACCATACTGCAGCCTCGTTATATTCTCTTTGTGCTTCTTCAAGCAATTTAATGGTATAAGCCATTTATCCTGCTTTTACCTTTTTTATTGCTTGTCTTGCTCTTGCCTCGGCTTCTTTTAAAGAATATGTTTTAGCGGTACCCTTGAGATATTCCTTCTCCCGTCGTTCTAATTCTGCAACGAATTCTTCATCATTCCATAAATCACTTGTTTCTTCAATTTCTTCCTCAACCATTGTATATATAGCTTTCAATTTTTTTTCGTTGGCCGTTTCTATATAGCGATGAAGTTTTTGTTTTATCTCTTCTGTTTTCATCAGACTCTTGTTTGCAACAAATTTACAGATTATCAAAAAAGCAATAAACTCTTTGTGTGATCAGCTAATTAATTATACCCAGGGTTTTGTGTGAGTAAAGGATTTAACTGGATATCCTTATCAGGAACGGGATACAGGTAATCATCTTCTGAAAAATTCTGCTGTATTGAGGGAATGCTTTTCTCCTTTAAAATTCTTTTCCTGACAAGATCAAACCAGCGGTCAAATTCAAAACATAGTTCCTGGTTTCTCTCTTCTATCACTGCTGCATCAAATGCTTCCTTCGACATAGAGGTGGTTACCCTTGGATGCAACGAATTATCTACGTAACCGTTGGCTCTGTCTATTATCTTATTAACTGCATCAACCGCTGCCTGTGTCGGGCCACCGTGCGCCATATTATCTGCTTCGGCAAAAATGAGTAACACATCCGCAAAACGGATAATCGGCATATTCATAACGGAAGAGTAATTATTATAATCATCTTCATTATCGTACATAAATTTTTTGATATAAGGTCTCCCCTCATCCCACTCTGTATAATGCTTGCCCATAGTGTCAGTTAGCAGGTATGCATGTTTACGGGGCGTTTCCGGATATTTCTCTGCCCATTCCGGCTGAACTCCAATATCGCCCCAGCCATCTAAGATTCCGGGTCGGTAAATTTCCGGGTCGGTATTTATATCTGCATAGTTTGAATTATAGCTCCACATCATTTCCGGGCCATATTTTGTTGCTGTGGTAAAGACCTGGTTGATGTCATGTACAAGAGAATAATTACCTGCCTGGATAACTTCATTTGCAAGGTCTGCCGCCTTTTGATAATTAGTTGCATCATTCAAAGGAGCGGTGGCCATAGTAAGATAAACCTTCGCCAATAAACCCTTTGCCGCATCACTGGTTGGTCTTCCTTTTTGTTCAGACGGCCAGCTTGACGGTAGCTTTGCAGCTGCTTCTGTAAAATCGCTTACGATTAATGCATAAACATCCGCGATAGAAGACCGGGCCATGGGATTGCGCACAGGATCAGGTGTGTCTTCCGTAATTAAAGGAAGATCGCCAAACATTCTTACAAGCATAAAATAATTATGGGCTCTCAGAAATTTCGCCTGGCCCATTAAAACATCGATCTCATCCTGCGAAACACTAGATCCCAAATTTCCCTTTTTGATCGCTGCGATAGCGCTGTTCAAATTTAGTA
>DATBFI010000094.1:0-24304 GCA_036558585.1 Chitinophagaceae bacterium | reverse complement strand
CGAAAAGGAAAGATATTTATTATTGATGAATTAACAAGGTAAAAAATTAAATACCAGAATATTTTCATTGTCGTGCAATTACCAGCTTTCATAATAAATGAATTAAACGTATTACAATCTCTCTGCCTCATGAAACTCATTCACATAAACAACGCTTGATAAACCGATTGCATTGCTGCGATTACAAAAGTTATATAAATTATCTCTTTACCAAAAGACTGTGTAGAGAGCTGTTAATATACCAATGATAATTACAGAGCCAATAATAAATGATGTTGAAGTGCGGAACATGCTTGTATCAATTATTAATGCTTTGTGATGTTCCTGCCCTTTTTTATCCAGTAAGCTGATAATGATAATGAGCACTATCAATATTACAAATACAATGCTCATGCGGTCGAGAAAAGGATAATCAGGAAAAGCTCCATTCGTCCACGTTGGTAAAAATTTGAGTATTGTGGAGAGTGGTATAGTTAGTAATGCGGATACTAATGCAGCACTTGAAGTTGTGCGTTTCCAGAAAAATCCAAGAAGAAAAATAGCAAACACACCGGGCGAAATAAAACCAACATATTCCTGGATGAACTGGTAAGCCTGGTCCAAACTTTTTAAAGCAGGTGCAACAAGACTTGCCAGGATCATTGCAACAATCACCGTAATACGACCAACTTTTACAATTTGCTTTTCACTTGCTTCTTTATGAAAATATTTTTTATAAAAATCAAGTGAAAAGATTGTGGCGATGCTGTTTGTTTTGCCTGCAAGTGATGCCACAATCGCAGCAGTAAGTGCAGCGAATGCAAGACCTTTCAAACCGGCAGGCAAAAGATTCATGAGTGTCGGGTACGCATGATCCGGCTTTACAACGTTACCAGCGTCAATCATTTCCTGGTGAAACAGGCCATTTTGATACATCACAAACATGGTGATACCAGGTATTACTACAATTACCGGCACAAGCAATTTTAAAAAAGCTGCAAACAAAATACCGCTGCGTGCAGTTTTTAGGTTTGCTCCAAGTGCGCGCTGAGTAATGTATTGATTACATCCCCAGTAATTAAGATTATTGATCCACATTCCCCCGATCAATACCGATAAGCCGGGAAGATCTTTATAGTAAGGATTCGATTTATCAAATATCATGTGAAAATGCGAAGGCGCTTTTTCACGAATGATACCAAGACCTTTCAGAATGTCACCTCCATATCCAAAATGCTCGCTTACCAGGCTAAGTGCGAGATAAGTTGTAACAAGCCCCCCCATAATAAGTATTAAAACCTGTATTACATCTGTGTATCCTATTACTTTCATGCCACCCAATGTTACAACAATAGAAAAAATGCCAAGCCCTGTCATACACCATTCAAAACTAATTCCCGATATGGACGAAACAGCCAATGCACCTAAATAGATGATCGATGTAAGGTTTACGAATACATATACCAACAACCAGAATACGGCCATGATGGTGCTCACCGTATCATTGTACCGCTGCGACAAAAATTGCGGCATGGTATAAATTTTATTTTTCAGGTAAACGGGAATAAAAAAAATAGCAACGATAATAAGCGTTGCTGCCGCCATCCATTCGTAAGTTGAAATGGCCAGCCCCAGTGCAAAGCCGGAGCCTGACATACCTATAAAATGTTCGGCAGAAATGTTGGAGGCTATCAATGATGCACCGATAGCCCACCAGGTAAGCGCACCTTCTGCGAGAAAAAAATCTTTTGAGTCAGTTGTCTTCTTTTTTTTGCGCTTGTAGATGAAATATCCATAACTGCTCACAACAATAAAATAAATAAGGAAGACAATATAATCGGCGGATTGCAATCGGTTCATAACTGAAAAATAAAGCAGGAAATTTAAGAAAGAAAAATAAGAGGCTTTAAATTCATTTGAAGTTCTGTAATTTATGGAGGCACGCGCAGCTATATTCTCAATTGCAAAAGCAAACCAAAAATTAAAAACATCTATCAATTTCAACCCTTGCAGTACTTCTGTTTGGACGATAACAACTATTTTCACTGTCTAAATAGTTTTATATGGTCAAACGGGCGATTGCTTTTTCCATTTGCATCCTTTGCTGCTTTATAACAATAGCTCAACCACCCAAAGGAATTCATTGGAATAAAGATGGTAAATCATTTTATAGCAGTGAATCGGGTGAAATAGTAGAATATAATCTTCCTTCTTTTGAAAAAACGGTAATTGCAGATAAAAATAAACTTACCCCTTCCGGTGCATCAGGCGCTTTGAAAGTGCGCAATTTTTTCTTTTCAAACGACGACAAAAAAATTCTTATTTATACCAATTCAAAGAAAGTATGGCGTTATGACACGAGGGGTGATTATTGGGTGCTTAATCTTGATAATAATAAACTTTCACAGGTTGGGAAATCACTCCCTGCATCGTCTTTAATGTTTGCAAAATTTTCACCTGACGGGACCAAAGTAGCTTTTGTTAGCGGGCATAATATTTATGTGCAGGATGTTGCAACAAATGAAATGAAACAACTCACATTTGATGGCACACGACAGTTAATCAACGGAACATTTGACTGGGCTTATGAAGAAGAATTTTTTTGCAAGGATGGTTTCCGATGGAGCCCTGACAGTAAGCTGATCGCTTTTTGGCAAATAAACGCAGAGGGCACGAAGGATTATCTCATGATCGATAATACCGATTCCCTGTACCCTTTTGTAAAGCCGGTTGAATACCCGGTTGCCGGCGAACCTCCTTCCCCCTTTAAAATTGGTGTGCTTAATATTGCTACCGCAAAAACGAAATGGATGAGCATACCTACCGATCCTGTTTTGCAAAGCTATGTACCAAGAATGGAGTGGGCACATAACAATAACGAACTCATTATACAACATCTCAACAGGAAACAAAATGAAAGTGACATTATGCTTTGCAATGTGATAACGGGGAAATCAACAAGCATTTATAAAGAAAAGGATTCTGCCTGGATTGATATTCTTTCTTTATGGGATGAAGGTTACGAGTATGGTGGCTGGGATTGGTTGAATAACGGGAATGAATTTATATGGCCAAGTGAAAAGGACGGATGGCGTCATTTATACAGCATTAGTCGAGATGGCAAAAAAGAAACACTAATAACAGTTGGTGACTATGATGTAATGGATATAAGCTCGATTGATGAACGATCAGGGTATATTTATTTTTTTGCGTCTCCCGAAAACGCCACACAAAAATATTTGTACAGAACAAAATTAGATGGCAAGGGAACGGCGGAACGTCTTACTCCTGCCAATCAGCCCGGAACTCATGATTACGATGTCTCTCCAACCGGCATATTTGCCTTTCATTCCTTTTCGAACTATTATATACAACCGGTAAGTGAATGGGTTTCTTTACCTGACCACAAAACTTTTCGTGGCAATGATGTGAATGATGCACTCGCGAACGCAGATAAATCAAAATCAAATATTCAGTTCTTTAAAGTAAGAACGCAAGAGGGTGTGGAGATGGATGGATGGATCGCAAGACCTTTCCATTTTGATTCTTCAAAAAAATACCCGGTTGTATTTTTTGTGTATACCGAGCCATGGGGTCAAAATGTAAAAGATAAATTCGGTGCAGCGGATAATTTTTTATACCACAATTTGGTTAATGACGGTTACCTCTACATTTCCATTGATAACCGGGGCACGCCTGTGCCAAAGGGAAGGGAATGGAGAAAATGTGTGTATAGAAAAATTGGCCTGATAAACATCCGCGACCAGGCTCTCGCAGCAAAAGAAATTTTGAAATGGCCGTATGTGGATTCATCGCGCATCGCTGTGTGGGGTTGGAGCGGCGGCGGTTCTGCAACATTAAATCTTATGTTTCAATACCCGGAGATTTATAAAACGGGAATTGCGGTGGCGGCAGTGGGAGATCAGCTTACTTATGATAATATCTACCAGGAACGCTATATGGGTTTGCCACAGGAGAACAAAGAGGATTTTATAAAGGGTTCACCTATTACCTATGCAAAGAATTTGCGGGGTAACCTTTTATATATTCATGGAACAGGAGACGATAATGTACATTATAAAAATGCAGAGGAGCTTATTAATGAACTGGTAAAATACAATAAACAATTCGAGTTAATGAGTTATCCAAACCGAACACATAGCATATCCGAGGGCGAGGGAACCTTGATGCATTTATCAACATTGTACACAAATTATTTACGTGAGCACTGCCCTCCCGGCGGAAGATGATGAGCGAACCCATCAGTGTAATTGGTTTATAATTTTTTATCACGCACTAAATCTCTTCGTAAATTTTTTCAAGCAGCCTGATGTTGTTTTTTATATCATGTTTTTCAATTACAAATTTTTTCCCTGCTTCCGCAATTTGTTTTGCCTTTTCCTTATTTGTTAAGAGCAGAGAAATAACTTCGGTGTATTCTTCACGGGTAAGGCATGAAAAACCATTATTGTTATTATTGATCACGTCGTTGTTACCATCGCATTTGCTCACAACGCAGGGAACGCCTTCATGCATTGCCTCCAGTAAGGCATACGGCAAGCCTTCAAATACGGATGGCAGGACAAATACATCTATCTGGTGCAAAAAATTTAGGGCGATAACCTGGTCGCCCATATCAATCAGATGAAAATTATTCCCGATGCCGTATTTCTTTATTCTTTCATCCACATCATTTCTTAAGTGATCGTGATAACCTGCGCCAAGAAAATAAAAGTGTGCATCAGGAAATTTTTTGATTGTGTCGGCAGCAATATCTACAAAGAGCAACGGGTTTTTTTGGTAAGTCAATCTTGCAATGGTCCCCACCTTCATTTTTCCCTGCAATGGACCAAGCTTATCAGGTACCTTTTGGGGTAATGCGCAAATGGTAAGTGAATTAGGGATGATATAAATATTTTTCTCTTTTAGTCCTACCTCATAAATACACCTGTTGGCTTCTGAGTGAGAGATTGCAAGAATTCTATAAGTGAATCTTTTGCCGATCAACTCCAGCAGAAAAAAAATCAATCGTCTAAAACCTGTAAATGATAAATAAGAAACACCGTGTGGCGTAAAGAGTGATTTGCATTTTTTTGTTTTGGCAGCTATTCTGCCCACGAAGCCAGCCTTTGAACTATGCAGGTGTACAAGTTTTGGGTTTTCTTTTCCTATTAATTTCCTTATCCGAAAAACAGACATTATATCACCAAAAGGATTCACCCCCCGTGACATATAAATTACATGATGCCTTATATTGTTATCGGTACAAAATTTTTGGAGAGTATCCTTTTCAGGAGAAGCGATGATGATCTCAAATTTTTCCTTATCAATATTCTGAACAACCTGCCTTAAATACGTTTCAACGCCGCCAAATGCCTGTGTGATGTGCAGTACTTTAATTTTTTCCATTCATGTTTGGTTGCTTTAATTAATGAGTCAGAAAATTATGAAAGTGACTTGTCCCTTCACATTACGGGATCGAGCTTGCTGACTTTTGTTCCACAGTACAAGAGAGTGACACAACGAAAGATGATAAGTGTAATTTAGCTTGTCTCATAGAAATCTCTTAAAAAGAATTTTGCAGTTATCACATCAACGAATGCCAATACCATAATAAGCAAAACCCTTTTCTTTCATCTCTTCAGGATTATAAATATTACGACCATCAAAGATTACATGCTCCTTCATATTATTCATTATTGTTTGCCAATCGGGTAACCTGAATTCCGGCCATTCAGTAACAAGGATAATAGCATCAGCACTCTTTGTTGCCGTAATTGCATCTTCACACAAAGAAACACAACCATTGAAAATATGTTTTGCTTCAGGTAAAGAAGCAGGATCATAAGCCTGTACTTTCGCACCAGCCTCCAGTAATGCATCTATTACTGTAATAGAGGGCGCTTCTCGCATATCATCTGTTTTCGGCTTAAATGCAAGCCCCCAAACACAGAAAGTTCTTCCGTTTATATCATCATTGTAATGCTGAAATATTTTTCGGATAATAATCTTTTTTTGATCATCATTTACTGCGTCTACTGCATTAAGTATCCGAAGCTGGTAATTGTTTTGTTCACCGGTTTTTATAAGAGCTTTTACATCCTTTGGAAAACAGGAACCGCCATAACCAATGCCCGGGTAGATAAATCTTGTACCAATGCGCGGATCTGAACCAATGCCTTTTCGAACTTCATTTACATTAGCACCAACAAGATCACATAAGTTCGCAATATCATTCATGAAGGAAATTTTGGTTGCAAGCATTGCATTGGCCGCATACTTTGTCATTTCTGCCGAAGGAATATCCATAAATAAAATGGGATGACCATTCAATACAAATGGATCATATAAAGTATGTAATAAGTTTTTTGCATGTTCACTTTCCACGCCAATAACAATACGATCCGGCTTAAGAAAATCATCTACCGCAGCGCCCTCTTTGAGAAATTCAGGATTAGATGCTACGTCAAAATCAATATCGGCTTTTCTTTTCTTTAAGGCTTTTGCGATCGCCTCTTTTACTTTTGCAGCTGTACCAACGGGAACAGTACTTTTTGTAACCACTACAAGATAGCCATTCATATATTTTCCAACAGTGTCTGCAACCTGCAGCACATATTGAAGATCTGCACTGCCATCCTCACCGGGAGGCGTGCCTACAGCAATAAATACCACCTGTGCGTCAATTATTGCTTCATCCAGTCTTGTACTAAAATGCAAACGGCCTTTTTTGAAATTTCGGTCAACAATTTCATCAAGCCCCGGCTCGTAGATAGGTAGTATGCCTTTTTGCAGATTCTCTATTTTTTGAATATTCACATCAACACATATAACCTCCGTTCCTACTTCTGCCAAACAAGCTCCTGTTACAAGACCAACATAACCAGTACCAACAACAACTATTTTCATCAGAATATAGGTTTATAATTATCTAAATTGCTAAAGGGTAACTTTTAGTTTATAAGAATTATTTTTTGTCAATCAATTCAACTTTCGACAACAACGCTGCCAAACCATTTTTCAGAAAACTTTGTTCCAAGCAAACTATCCAGCTCTTTTGCATCTTCAAGAAAATATGGTTTTAAACGGTTTTTTATTTGATCTATAGTTCCCTTGTCAGTCTCTGGTAACAATTGGGCAGTCTTCTTTTTTTTGGTATTCATCTCAAATAATTTTCTTTTCAGCATCTTTCTTTTTCCCACCGGGAAAAAAGGATCAACGAGATTATCCACTACCCACTTTCTAACGTTGCCGCGCTGTATAATACTTTCCTGCAAAAATTGATTTTTTACGGCACCGGTAACATTCTTTGGAGTTAAGTCGGGCTGAAAAGTGGTATCAATATTTAAAAAAGAGAATAGCTTATATAATAGCGCAGACGGATTTTTTGAAAGGTCATTATAGTCCAGTACAATTAATTGTTGTTCAGGAAAATATTGCAGGCAATTTTTTATTTGTTTGGCATAAAAGCCGTGTTCAATATAAGTAAAGTCGCTGTTGTTTTTGGTAAACTCTGTCACCTCTTTTGGCTGATAAGTAAGTGCTTCCTCCATAGGTCTTGTTTCGCGCAACATTTTTTTGAAATAACCATAAGAGGAAATCGCTCTGTCAACCGGGTTTCTTAAAATAACAATCAATTTTGCTTTTGGATTTAACCTCGCAATACTGGCGAGAAATTGAGGGTAAAATATATAATTCACTGCAGACTGAAGAACCACCGGCTGATTTTTATATGATGCAGGTTCCTTCTTTAATCTTTGCACTATTTCTTCCATCGATTTAAACCTTGCAAACAATATAACGTCTTTCAATGATTCATAGCAATAAATTTGCGGATGCTGACTTAACCACTCGTCCAAAGTTGTTGTTCCTGCTTTTTGAACACCTATGATAAATGTATTTGGCAGAACAGGGCTACTCATTAGTAGTAATTTTACACATTGGTTCTATAACTGAAAGATGGCGAAAAATTGTTTTTTATCTGCGTTCAACAACAAACCAGGGATTTAATAAATTCTCCTTATTGTATTTTAATTCATCATTGCTTTGATAATTATACACTTTGCAGCCCGCAAATTTGGCAACCGCGTGACCGGCAGCAGTATCCCATTCCATCGTGGGCGCTAACCTTGGATAAACCTGGGCCCTGCCTTCAGCTACAAGACAAAGTTTTAATGAACTACCTGCGCTAATTAAGTTCACATCACCATATACCTTTTTTCTCTCCTCAATAAAAGTTTCAGTTTCAGGCGATGAGTGAGAGCGGCTGGCAACAATAGTATATTTTTCAGGTTTAGTTGCTAAGGGTAATCTTATCCCATCATTTATCATCTCAGAAATTGCTTTACCATTATTATTTGTGTTGAAAGAAAAACTACCTGTTTCTTCAGCAGCTGCATAAACTACTCCTGTTACCGGAACATAGACAACACCCATAACAGGAGTTCCGTTTTTGATCAATGCAATATTCACTGTAAACTCGCCATTTTTCTTAATAAATTCTTTGGTACCATCTAAAGGGTCTACAAGCCAGAATTTATCCCATTGCTTTCGTTCCTGATAGGGCATTTGTTTTCCTTCCTCACTTAAAATCGGGAACCCGGTTTGCTGAAGAATATCTTTTATGGTGTGGTGGGCTTGCTGGTCGGCTTCGGTAAGCGGTGAATTATCCGTTTTTGTTTCCACTGTAAAATCACGCTGATAAACTTCTAAAATTTTTTTTCCTGCTTCTATCGCTGCCTCGATAGCTACGTTAATAAAATTGTGCATCGATTCTTAATCTATTTTTTTATGAGCAGGCAAGATAATTTTTTATGCCTTAATAACCATATAAATGAGGCTTAATTTTCAACGCTGAGCAAGGGATTTAGGGCATTGGATCAGGGTATTGAAATATGAGTCATTAAGTCAAGAGTCACTAAGTCATTGAGTGATTACGATATTAAATCATTCAACTTTAACCTTTAACCAATTAACTATTCAAATTTTATTCAAAACCCCACCCATAACATAAGCAATCCTGTTATTTTCAAATTGGCCCTTCCAGCTTTCATCAATCTGAATAGGTTTTTTTGTAAAGCGGCCCGGAGTACCCCCTATCGTATGATCTTCTGCAAGCTCCATGTATTCCGGCGTTTCAAAAGGTTTCATTTTAAATGACTGTATAATCTTTTGAACTTCCTCATGCGTATGTTGTGCCAGTGATTCGTAATTGATGTTTATAATATCTGAAGAGTTAACCATTTTTGAAACTGTATAACAAAGTCGCCTGTAATAGAACACGTTCAGGATAAGTTTTGACATTGACTTCTTTTTCTTTTTATTCAGATCTTTCCATTTACTTTTTGAGGTTACAATCGCCCTGATATCTCTTTTTAACCAGATTATTTTTACATCAAAATCTTTTATTTTTTTATATACTGCGAGCGCCTGGATTGGATTTTTTGATGAATCAATTATGATCCTTTTTCCTGAATGCTCGAGCACCATTTTATATAACGCATCAAGTGTATTTATTACTTGCCGATTATTATCCGAGTTGATTAATTTCAAAAATCTTTTTTTGAATACAAATGGAAACATTGCATTTAATGTAAGCGCCTTTGATTTAAAATTCCAGTTTATACTTGTGAAAAAATTTTCCTGTTTTGGCTGATAGATTTTTTGTATGATTGGTCCCCAGAATACGCATTCATTTAGTGGCTGGCCACAGGAACAGTTCCAATTCCATTTTTCACCATGGCCATCTTTTAAGAGATGCCCTTTTAGCATTGCCAGCTCACCTACTGAAAAACATTCCTCCGATTTTGATAAAATATTTTCAAGTAACGTAGAACCTGACCTGTTATCGGCCATTATATAAATTATCTGGGGTTTATTATTCATCAGCGATTAAAATTGAATTCCGCGATTTCAGTTTACTTATTTAAATAATTGAAAAGACCAATTCCTGTATCCCTGCGAAAATTATTTACTCTCCCCATTATGATAAAGCTTATCATATTTCGCAGCACAACTTTCCATACTGAATTCATTTTGATATACAGCCCTGCAATTTGCTTTCAATTTTTCTATTGTTTGATTGTCTGAGTGAAGAAATGCTTTTATCTCGGACAGATAACTTTCGGCGCTCAGGTCTTTTGATAAAAAGCCAATATTCGGTTTTATAATATCAAGAAGTCCGCCAACAGGTGTGCATATGGGAACAGCTCCGGCAGACATTGCTTCCAATAGACTTATCGGCAAACCTTCATATAAGGAGGGAAGAAGAAAAGCATCCGCATTCAAAAGGTAATCACCTACATTGTTTACCTTCCCTATAAAATGAACATTGTTTGGTTTATTTTGAATAAGCTGATCGTACAATTCTTTGTCTTCTGGTAAATAGCCCCCGATAATTAGGGCAATTACATTCTCTCCCTCGGCTTCAAGGACCTTCATGGTATCAATGATCAATTGTTGATTCTTTACTTTATAGATGCGTCCAACATTTACAAGAACTTTAGTATCCGATTTTTTTTTCAAACTGTTTATTGCATCTGTAATTGATTGGAATTTTGGTGAAGGCTGTACAGGAACAGAACCGTTATGAATTAAGGTCTTTATACAATCTCCATACTCCTCAATCGCACCCTTGAAAACTTCTTCAGAAATACTTACCGGATGAATGATGTCCTTCTGAAAAAAATATTTATACAGCAGTCTGCCATGCCAGGGAGCATCCTTTGTAACAAGAGAATGAAAAGTATGTATTTTACGCATGCAGGAATTATTCATCATCAGGTAGGCCAGCGTAGCGTAATAACCCGAATGAAGATGCGTATGAACAACATTTGGTTTTAGCTCCTGCAAAAGGTTATACACTTTTTTAAAAATCTTTGCATCAAAGCCTTTCTTCTTGCCGAGTGTAATAAATTTAACCCTCTGATCGATCAAATCAGTTGACATGTGATGTGAATTATGATCATACAACGATACCAATGTTACATCATAACCCGGATATTTAGCCAACTCGTTACAAAGCTGAATGCAAAACACCTGGGCTCCTCCCCATCCTAAGGCAGGCAACATTTGTACAATTTTAAACATCGATTCTCTTATAAATTTATTTATTACTGATATCTTTTTTATTTTCTTCTTTTTATCTGTGCATCAATTACGGTAAGACCGTCACCGTGTGAATATGTATGCACTGCAGTAACCTTCTTATTCCAATCAGGAAAAATAGTTGTTATTTTTTTTTCTTTGTACTCTCTTTCGTTTAAAACTATTATCTCATTAATATTTGTGGCATACCCGTAGGTGCAGGAACAATCCTGGGACGGCCTGTACATTTTTTTATTATACGTAAAAATTTGTCCTGCCGGTCTTGCCTGCCTTACATCTGAAATAACAGGGTTTTGCGGATGAGGGATCCACCTTGTTGTTAACAGCTCATCTGAATAAAATAAAAAGAGTTCATCCCATGCAGATGCCCCATTATTCTCTTTTATATTTACAAATAGCCAAAATTTATTTTCATAATAATGAACAGTTGTATCAACGGCGTGAAGATTCTCCATTAAATTCATTTGAAATTCCCACTTATCCGGAAAAGATATACACTTATATATTTCAATAGTTTTATTCCCGCTTGTTTCTGGTATCATAAAAATATCCGTTCCATTACCAAAAACAAACGGATAAGATAAATGGTACGGCTTATCCAAAACGACTTGGAAATTTGATAATTTACCAGTTTTATCCAGTTCTGCAACTGCTATATGCGCTTTCCGTTTTTTAAAAAGATATTCCTCAAAAAATACAAAATGTTGTTCATTGTAGTTAAATACGATCGGATCGGCCCAGAATCTGTCTTTTGGAGCAATTAATTCTTTATAATTTTCAATCGTTAAAGGGAGCTCATCCTTTTTGTCGAAGTAAAACAGTATCCATTGCTCCATGTTGAATAAATTCCATATCTTCTTTTTTCCCCAGTTATAATAATGTTTAAATACGAACGAAATAAAATTACTATTGGTAAGTATTTTGGTTGAAGAGCTGTTATCAGGAGAAGGATGTTGTTTTTCTTTTATTTTCTCGAAAAAACAATTGCCATTTGTTTCATAAAGTTCTTTTAGTTTCCTCGGTATAAAGGATACGGCTTTCCAGCACGCAAGATTTTGATTTTTATTAATAGCGGTATTTGTTGAGGAAAATGATTCACACAAAACGTAACCTTCTTCGATTTCTCCGGATAATAGCTTTAATGAGACCGTTGTTTCACAATACCGCCGGATCACCTCCCTGACACCTGCAAGTGATGCCTTATGATTTATTAAGTTTTCCCCAAACTCCCATATTCCAAATTTAGGTGTGGTTAATATGACCCCTTTCAATTTTTGAAAACCAAATTTTAAACATACATCTAATTGATAAGCATTAATGAGCTGCAGATCACTTTCCTCTATATGGTCATAATTTTCCTGGTCAACAGGTTGTATGTTCAGCAAAGGAGCGGCCTTCACTAAATGCGATATATCTTTTTTTGAAAAAGCATTTGGTTTTGGTTTGACATATTTGTCTTCGAGATTTCGATAAGAATTATAGGCAAAAAAGCGAAAGCCTCTATACGAGTCTTTTTGGTACTTTGGGGATGGCACCTGCTTTTTTATAACGACGGAGATAGCAGCATATTCACTTTCCGCAATTCTTTTCAGGGTTTCATAGATCCATGCAGGAACAAAAAAACTATCAATCATTAGCCCAACCTTGATTTTGTTTGCCGGCATATCGGTTTTTCGTTTATTTAATATGTATTCCTGCTTTAATCGCTCTTCCTGTTACAATAAATAGCTAATATCGGTTTTTCTCATAAAATCTCATTATCTCTATTGCTCAAAATCCTCAAATAACAACAATTTGAAGAGAAACAGCATTAAAAAAATCTGAAGAAAAATTTGAGAGACATGTTTTAAAAAATTTTATTTAGTCTATTTTTTGCATTTATTATTTTTTTGATCTGCCAGAATTCAGTGTGAAAATTTACTTTTGTCGCCCTTAAGGAGATAATCTTCATTATGAAACTTACTTATTATGGCCATTCATGTTTTGCCGTGGAAGTAGAAGGAAAAACTATACTGTTCGATCCATTTATTACGTCTAACCCATTGGCAAAAAATATAAATGTGAATGATATTTTCCCCGATTATATTTTTTTATCGCATGGCCATGGTGATCATGTCAGCGATGTATTGAGTATAGCCAAAAGGACGAAGGCCACCTGCGTGGCTCCTGCAGAAGTATCCTACTGGCTGGAGCGGGAAAATGTGGAAAAAGTTCATGGAATGAATCACGGTGGCCCTATTAAATTTGACTTTGGAAAAATAAGAGGTGTAAGTGCCATACATTCTTCGTCATTACCGGACGGAACTTATGCGGGCAACCCGATGGGTTTTGTTTTTACAACAGGCAGCGGCAATTTTTATTATAGCGGAGATACGGCACTAACACTTGACATGAGACTAATTCCACTATGGGCAAAACTTGATTTTGCAATATTGCCAATTGGTGGCAATTTTACCATGGATGTTGCGGATGCAATACGCGCTGCTGATTTTGTTCAATGCAATAAAATAGCCGGAATACATTATAACACTTTTCCAATTATTGTTATTGACACAGAAAAAGCAATAAAGGATTTTAAAACAGCGGGTAAAACTTTGTTGCTGCCGGGAATCGGTGAAACTATAGAAGTATAAATTCACGGTTCAAAGTTTAAAGTTGAAGAGTTTATGCTTATAGATATAAAATCATACATTGAACATTAAACGTTTTTCATAATAAAATAATTCCACCCTTTAGGGGCCGGGGGTTTCTTATGGCAAGAATAATTGGTGTGGCAAATCAAAAAGGAGGCGTGGGTAAAACAACGACAGCTATTAACCTGGCTGCAAGTTTCGCCGTACTTGAGTTTACAACATTATTAGTTGATGC
Source organism: Chitinophagaceae bacterium (assembly GCA_036558585.1). Taxonomy (GTDB): domain Bacteria; phylum Bacteroidota; class Bacteroidia; order Chitinophagales; family Chitinophagaceae; genus DATBFI01. The sequence continues at coordinate 10,351 of DATBFI010000094.1, read as the reverse complement.
AGACCCGCAGGCCAACAGCACAACGGGTGTAGGTTTTGATCTGCATAATATTACAAACAGCCTGTATGACTGCATGGTAAATAATGTACCGGCCCAGGATGTGATTTTAAAAAGTGACATTCCCAATCTCGATCTTATACCTTCTCATATTGACCTTGTAGGCGCAGAAATAGAAATGATCAATTATCCAAACAGGGAGCAGGTATTAAAAACAATTCTTGAACCTGTAAAAAAGGAGTATGATTTTATTGTGATCGATTGCTCTCCTTCACTAGGCCTTATTACCGTAAATGCCTTATCTGCTTCTGACAGTGTGATTGTTCCTGTGCAGTGTGAATTTTTTGCGCTGGAAGGCCTCGGCAAATTGCTGAATACCATAAAAATTGTGCAAAGCAGGTTAAATCCTGATCTGGAAATTGAGGGCATATTAATGACAATGTATGATGGCCGTCTTCGGTTGTGTAACCAGGTGGTTAGCGAAGTAAGGCGGCATTTTGAGGAAATGGTTTTTACTACAATTATCCATCGCAATACGCGTTTAAGCGAAGCACCAAGTGTGGGCAAACCCGTGATCCTGTATGATTCAGACAGTAAAGGTTCTATCAACTATTTAAATCTTGCCAAAGAGGTTTTGCAAAAAAATGATATGACCAAGATGACCAGAGCAGAAAGAATTTTAGAATAGTTTACAAATTGTCAGTTTCATTATCCATTTTTCATTGCAAATCATAATTAAATGACAACGCCCAAACAAAATAAAGATGCATTAGGCAAAGGTATCCGCTCATTGCTGCAGCATATTGATGCTGATTTAAAAACACCCGCAGGCACATTAAAAAATAATGTAGTGGAAGCGGCAACATCTATTATGCGCATACCCATTGATCAGATACAAACAAATCCAAGAAACCCACGCCATGATTTTGATGAACAATCGATGAGCGAACTTGCTGCATCAATTAAAATTCATGATATCATTCAACCGTTAACAGTTACAAAATTAGCTTCGGGAAAATACCAGTTAATTGCAGGCGAACGGCGCCATCGTGCGGCAAAATTGGCAGGTTTAAAAGATGTGCCCGCGTATATACGCCACGCAAATGATTCCGAATTGCTCGAGCTGGCCCTGCTTGAAAATTTACAGCGTGAAGATTTGAATGCAATAGAAATTGCGCTTAGTTACAAACGGATGATGGACGAATTGCATTACACGCAGGAACAGGTTTCGGAACGCATGGGTAAAGAAAGAAGCACAGTAACTAATTATATACGTTTGTTAAAGCTGCCACCGGATATTCAATTAGCAGTACGCAATGGCTCATTAAGTATGGGTCATGCAAGAGCCCTTATTAGTATTGATGAGGTGGATAAGCAGTTATATGTTTTTACTGAAATAAAAAAGAAGCAACTTAATGTAAGGCAAACAGAAGATATTGTACGCAACCTGTACAGATCACCCAAGACCGATGTTAAATCTTCTTCAAAACCTTCCCTGCCACCTGTATACAAAAGAATTGAAGATAATTTAGCATCTCATTTTGGCACTAAAGTAAAACTTGCTCATAACAATAAAGGTTATGGAAGTATTACTCTTGAGTATTATTCTTTAGAAGAATTGAATAAAATTCTTGACCAGATGAATATACAGGTAAGCTGATCTTCATGCGCTTTATACAAGTTTTTATATTACTTATCAGTGTTTGCATTGTAACAAATCTGTCTGCACAGAATAATAAACAACAGCTTGCATCTGCATCAATTCTTGATACCACGATAAAAAAGGACTCGACTAAAAAAGTTGCAAAGGATAGCACGCCTGTTCTAAAAGACTCTCTCAGAAAAAAAAAGCATGATCCTGCCAAAGCTACCCGGCGATCAGCAATTATACCAGGTTGGGGACAGGCATATAACCATGAATACTGGAAGATACCAATTGTATATGGTGCTCTTGCCATCCCAGCTGCCACATTCGTTTACAACAATAAATGGTACAAGAAAACCAGAGATGCTTATACAATTGTTGTAACTGGCGATACAAGCAGATATGATGAAATTGATCCTAAGCTCATCAGTAAAGCAACGGGGCAACCGTTATCGGCCCAGGACCTCCAATATTATCGTAATGCTTTTAGAAAGGACCGGGACTATTCGGTATTATTTTTCCTGATCGCATGGGGAGTGAATATTGTGGATGCCACTGTTTTCGGGCACTTGAAAGATTTCGATGTGAGCGATGAGCTAAGCATGCATGTAACTCCGGATTATAATCCTGCAACAAAAACTGTAAGTGTAGGATTCGCTTTTAATTTAAAAACACAACAACGGAAACCATTGCCGGCATTTTAATTTTAAATTTTTTGTGTGGTGTGTCGTTGCTGCCAGTTTAGTATCCGGTCCCTGGTTGTTGGCAATAAAACATATCCAACATCCTCCTAAAATTTATTATTTGTAATTCAATATGCTAACCTTCTCTTCGCAAAAGCTATATTCATTTACATCATTGCTGCTGACGATCACCAGCCTTTTTTTACAATAATCATTTATAAGCTGATGATACAGGTCATACCCTGAAGTATCGAGATTGGTGCAGGGTTCGTCCAGCAACAATATCGGGACATCAGAAAAAATAGCTTGCGCAAGTTTAATTCGTTGTTTCATGCCGCTGCTGTAAAAACGAATTTGTTTACGGGCTGCGGTTTTTAGCCCGACAATTTCGAGAATTTCATTAATTGTTATCGTTGACAAAAGCGGTTTGAATGAAGCGTGAAAGTACAGGAATTCTGTGGCAGTCATTTCCTCTATCACTTCAAGATAAGGCGCAACGATAGCGATATGATTAAAGAGATTTTCGGTTTGTAGTTTTCCCTGCCCGACTGAATTGGTCAGGCGGGAGTTTGCAGTTTGCAGTTGTTCATTAGCTGTTGCCGGTTTGCTTTGCCGGTCCCTTACTCGATATTCAATTGTTCCTTCACTCGGTGCAATCGCACCGGCGATTGTTTGCAGTAATGTGCTTTTGCCACTTCCATTTGGGCCGGTAATAGCGTAGGATTTTCCTTGTGCGAACAAGCAGTTCATGTGGCGAAAAATCCAGTCCCTGTTAAAACGTTTGCCCGTATCCGTTAATTGAATATATATTCCCCCATCCCCTAAAGGAGAATTAAGATGTTGATTAGGTAACAGTGATTGCATTTTTTAGAGGGATAACCAGGAGAACCAACCATTTACAGATGAAGTAATTCCGAAAGAACGACGGCATAAAAAATAAGGGACCATAAATCATTCCAAATCAATTTAATCATGCGATCTAATCTTCTTCCATTGCACCTTTTATATATCGCTTTATTACTCCTCTTCCGCTTTCCCGTATAAAAGTTACTATTTCATCACGTGCATCTGTTGCAGGTAATTCTTCTTCAATATACTCAAGTGCCTGCGATATGTTCATTCCCTTGTTGTAAATAATGCGGTATATATCTAGTATCTGGTTTATTTGTTCCAATGTAAACCCACGACGCTTAAGCCCAATACTGTTTACCCCTCCATAACTTAATGGATGTCTTACAGCTTTTATATAAGGAGGTACATCTTTCCCCACAAGACTGCCACCGGAAAGAAAAGCATGCTGTCCGATACGCACATACTGGTGTATAGCGCAAACCCCACCGATAATAGCCCAGTCGCCAATAGAAACATGACCAGCCATTTGGGAACTGTTACTAAGAATACAGTTATCTCCGATAATACAATCGTGTGCAATGTGGCTATAAGCCATTATAAGGCAATTACTCCCCACTCTTGTTTTTAAACGGTCCGTTGTGCCGCGGTGTATGGTAACAAATTCACGGATGGTGGTATTGTCACCAACGTTCACATAGGTTTTTTCTCCGTTGAATTTGAGATCTTGCGGAATAGCTGCAATAACGGCACCGGGAAAAATACGGCAGTTTTTTCCAATACGGGCTCCTTCCATAATGGTAACATTGCTTCCAACCCAGGTTCCTTCTCCAATTTCCACATCCTGGTGAATAACGGTAAAAGGATCAATCTTCACATTTTGAGCTATCCTTGCATTAGGATGTATATATGTATGCGGATGAATCATGCATAACCCCTCGCGAGGTGATTAATTTAATTTTACTCTTTATAAAAACTGCCGTCCCTCTTTAAGGAACGGCAGCAAAAGTAAAATTAATAATTTAATAAGCAGCAATCTCTGTTGCAGGTCACCTTTAACTACTTATACAGGTTAGCTTCTTCTCACAACCTGCGCAACCAGCTCGGCCTCAGTAGCGACCCTGTTGCCAACATATATCGTACCTTTCATTTGGCAAAAACCCTTTTTTATTGGCGTGGTAAGCTCCATTTTCAATATCATCGTATCACCGGGTATTACTTTCGATTTAAATTTACAGTTGTCCACCTTTAATAAATAAGTATCGTATTGCCCTTCACCCACAAGATTTAGAGCTAATATACCGCCTGTTTGCGCAAGTGCCTCTATTTGCAAAACACCCGGCATAATGGAATTCTGGGGAAAGTGTCCCAGAAAAAACCACTCATTAAAAGTTACATTTTTAATTCCTACTATTTTCGTATCGGTAAGTTCAATGATCTTATCTACTAATAAAAATGGATAACGGTGGGGCAATCTTTTTTCAATAAAATCTATACTATACACAGCAGGCTTTGCCGGATCATAAACAGGAACGTCTTTTATCTGCATATTCTTCTTAATGTAATGCTTTATTTTTTTTGCAAAAGCAATATTGGTGCTGTGACCGGGGCGATTGGCAATTATTCTTGCTTTAATAGGATAACCAATTAAAGCAAGATCGCCCACAACATCCAATAATTTATGACGGGCGGGCTCATTAGGAAACCGCAATTCAAGATTGTTCAGGTAGCCTTCACTCTTTATCTCAATTTTATCTCTTTTAAAAATCTTTGCAAGATTTTTCATTTCATCTTCAGTAACGGGCTTATCTACCACCACAATGGCATTGTTAATATCACCTCCTTTGATAAGGTTATTTTCCAGTAACATTTCCAGCTCATGCAAAAAACAAAAAGTGCGACAGGGAGCGATCTCTGTTTTAAAATCGCGAATATGTTTTAATCCTGCATGCTGAGTACCAAGTACCGGGCTGTTAAAATCGATCAATGTAGTTATCTGGTATTCCATTGATGGAATTGCCACCATCTCTACACGCTTCACTTCATCATAGTGGTAAATATTCTCATCGATGCAGAACCATGACTTTGCCGCATCCTGCTCTTTAATCCCTGCTTCTTCAATTAACTCAATAAAAGGTTCAGAACTCCCATCCATAATAGGAACTTCTATGGCATTTAATTCTATTAGTGCATTGTCAACACCCATTCCAACCAATGCCGCAAGAATATGTTCAACAGTATTTACTTTGGTATCGCCAAGCTGCAATGTGGTGCCCCGGCTTGTATCAGTTACAAGATCACAATCTGCTTTTATAAGGGGCTGACCGGCGAGATCAATTCTTTGAAACTGGATACCAAATCCCGGGTTGGCCGGTTTTAACGTCATATCTGCCAAAATACCAGTATGCAAACCAGTTCCGCTGATAGATACCTGTGAAGCCAAAGTGTGCTGCTTATCAGGATTAAAGTTTATGTTCATAATATTTTTTTATGAGCCCGGCAACTTTACTACTATCATACTGTTGTTGCGTCGCACTCTTGTACATTCTGTATGGTATTCAACAATACTAAGGTTGCAAAAATAAGGTTTAGCTTGAAAGCAGTAAAAGGTGATATAAGAAAAAGAGTTGAGATAAGAATCAGGATAAAGGCACAAGAAAACAGGAACTGGCATCGCCGGCCATGTTGGTAATTAATAAACTGCAAAAACTGAAAAACCGGGATCTGGCAAAAATTTAACTTCCCACTCTTTCCTGCAAAAGTTGCTGAACAAGTTTTTCCAGTTCTGCCACGCGTTTCTCTAATTCCGGCAAGTGACGGATTACAGCCTGGCTGCGCATTGCACTGTTATAATCGAACGCGCTCGTACCTGTAACGGCAGTATTGGGTATTTTAATAGATTTGCTTACACCACTTTGCCCGTTTATTTTTGTGCCATCCGCTATTTGTATATGACCTGCAAGACCGGCCTGTCCACCAATCTGCACATTACGGCCAATCTTTGTACTCCCGCTTACACCCGCTTGTGCTGCTATTACCGTATTCGCACCCACTTCTACGTTATGCGCAATTTGAATAAGGTTATCGAGCTTGGCACCTGCTCTTATGAAAGTTGAACCGATAGTAGCGCGGTCTATCGTTGTATTGGAACCAATTTCAACATAATCTTCAATTATTACATTACCGATCTGTGGGATCTTTTTATAGGTGCCATCAGCGTCAGGTGCAAAACCAAAACCATCACTGCCAATTACTGTGCCTCCGTGAATGACGACATTTCTCCCTACGGCACAATCATGATAAATTTTTACACCGGGATACAAAATCGTGTTATCCCCTATTATAACATTATTGCCTAAGTAAACTCCGGAAAAAATTTTTACATTATTGCCCAGTTGTACATTTTCATTGATATAAGTAAAGGCACCGATAAAAACATTTTGTCCTAAAACAGCAGATTTATGAATATAAGAAGGTTCCTGTATACCGCTCATTTGTTGTCGCACCATTTCCTGGTACTTGTGTAACAAGGCAGCAAAGGCGGAATAGGCGTCGGGTACACGAATAAGGGTTGAAGAAACAGGGTGCTTTAATTCCTGCGTTTCATTAATTATAATAACCGAAGCTTGCGTCGTATACAGGTACTCCTCATATTTTGGATTACCAAGAAACGCAAGCTGGTTTGCTTTGGCCTCTTCAATTTTACCAAATGAATCAACAATCGCAGAAGCATCGCCTTCTATTCTGCCATTAATAAGCATCGCTATTTGTGCCGTGGTGAATTGCATAAAAAGTCATTGAGTAATGAAGTCATTTGGTCATTATATGATTTAGTCATTTAGTTAAGCCTTTCGAAAACGACTAAATGACTATTAGCCTGAATGACTAGTTTCGTAATTCGCAAATGTAAAATTTTTTCACAGGCACAGAAAGCGTTTGGTGAATAAGAGGATTATCAATTGCAGAGATGTCTTTTACTGTACCATCTTTAAACAAAATATTTATATGTTCATCTCCCAGTGTATAGGTAGTGTTTACTGCTTCGCCAGTAAATACAAAGTAAGAGGCTTCGTCAAAACTAATATTTAAATGTTCCGCGATTTTCCTTTTTTTAAACCCGACAATTTCTTCGTCAAAACGTTCTGTTTGCAATTTGCATTTTAGAAGATTCCTTTGTAACAGGTTTTTGCATAGGACCGATAAAATCTTGTCTTTATGCAAAGCCCAGTCCTTAACAGAACTCATCACATCGTAATCATCGAGTTGGCAAAATTCAAAGAGAGAATGATATACATCTGCTTCATTATATGAATGATGCAAAAACATGTTTAGATACGGGGAGATTGATTTTGCATTTATCTCTTTTGCACGTTCAATAATTTTTACAAGCATCTTTTCTGCTGCCAGTACGGTTTTATGCAAATACACCTGCCAGTACATTTGCCTGCGTGCAACCAAAAATTTTTCCACGCTGTAAATACCTTTTTCTTCAACCATCAAATTATTATTGCAAACAATCAGCATTCTAAGAATACGTGCATACCCAATGACACCTTCACTTACGCCTGTAAAAAAGCTGTCTCTTGTTAAATAGTCCAACCGGTCAACATCCAGCTGGCTGCTGATAAGCTGATGAAGAAATGGTTTATTGTATTCACCTGTAAATATTTGAATAGCGAGTTCTAATCTATTACTCAGCTGCTTATTCATTTCACGCATAATTTGCAAACCAAGATCTTCATGGTTAACACCGGGGATCAACACATTTTCCAGCGCATGAGAAAAAGGACCATGACCAATATCGTGCAAAAGAATAGCGGACTTTACTGCCACTTCTTCCTCTTTTGTTATCAACGTTCCTTTATTTTTTATTTCATTTACTGCAAGACACATTAAATGGTAAGCACCCAGCGAATGAAACAATCTTGTATGCACAGCACCGGGGTACACCAGTTGAGCCAGTGCCATTTGATAAATTCTGCGCAGCCGTTGATAATAAGGATGCGAAATAATATCAAAAATAAGCGGGTGATCTATGCTTATAAAACCATGAACAGGATCGTTGATAATTTTTTGTTTGCCTGGAGACATGCCTGTTGATAATTTGTTAAATCAAGTCCATTATGCGGCAGCAAAAGTACAATTTGTGAAGCTTTATATTTAATGTTCTAATTTGCCGTTATTAATGTGCTAATGTGCAAGCAACAAAAAGTTTTCACAATAGATAATCACGGCACAAAAAATCGTAAATCTTAAAACGTAAACCTGTTGCAGACAGGTATAAAATCAAATTATGTCTTTAGCAACTATACTTTGGGTAGATGATGAAATAGAAAGTCTGCAATCTCAGAAATTATTTCTTGAGAACAAAGGTTATGAAGTGCAAACATTAACCAACGGTTTTGAAGCAATAGACTTTGTAAAAGAACATGCTGTTGATGTTGTATTGCTCGATGAAACAATGCCGGGCATTACCGGTCTTGAAACACTGCAAAAAATAAAGGAAGTAAATAACCAGGTGCCCGTAGTACTCATTACAAAAAATGAAACAGAGAATTTAATGGACGATGCTATTGGCAGCCAGATAACAGATTATTTAATTAAGCCGGTAAATCCAAACCAGGTATTACTTAGCCTGAAAAAAATTATTGACAATAAAAGGTTAGTTGCGGAAAAAACCAATACTGCTTACCAGCAGCAGTTCCGTAATTTATTTATGGCACTTAACAGTAATCCTGATTATAATGAATGGATGGACATTTATAAAAAGCTTGTTTACTGGGAACTTGAAATGGAAAAAAGTGACAGTCCTGAGATGCGCGAAGTATTGCAGGCACAGAAGCAGGAAGCAAATACCGAGTTTTTTAAATTTATTTCAAAAAATTATGCGTCATGGCTTAAATCAAAATTGAACCATACTCCTGTGATGAGCCACAACCTTTTTAAAGAAAAGGTTCTGCCCAATATTGAGAAAGGAGTACCTACATTTTTTATAGTGATAGACAATCTGCGGTATGATCAATGGAAAACGATACAACCCATCTTTACCGAAAACTTTCGCATTGTAGAAGAATCAACATTTTACAGCATTTTACCTACAGCAACACAATATAGCCGCAATGCAATATTTGCAGGATTATTACCCCTGGAAATTGAAAAACATTTTCCTGTACAATGGAAAAATGATGACGAAGAAGGAGGGAAAAATTTGTTTGAAGAGGAATTTTTTAAAGGTCAGTTGAAACGCCTGAAAAGAGAAGACATAAAATATAATTACACAAAAGTTCTGAATCACAACGATGGCCAGCAACTGTTGAATAATATTCATAATCTTTTGAATAACGATTTAAATATCATCATCTATAATTTCGTTGATATGCTTAGTCATGCAAGAACTGAAATGGAAGTGCTGAAAGAGCTGGCTGCTGATGAAATAAGTTATCGCAGCATCACACGAAGCTGGTTTGAGCATAGTCCGTTGCATCAGGCCTTAAAGAAAATTGCAGATAAAAAGATCAATCTTGTTCTTGCAACGGATCACGGCAGTGTGCGGGTAAAGACGCCTTATAAGGTAGTTGGAGACAAGCAAACAACTACCAATCTTCGTTACAAACATGGGCGTAACCTTAATTATGAATCGCGTGAAGTGCTTGCATTTCGTGATCCGCGTGATGCAGGTTTGCCCGTACCGAATGTAAATTCATCTTTCATCTTTGCAAAGGAAGATGGGTTTCTCTGTTATCCCAACAATTATAATTATTACGTAAACTATTACCGCAACACATTTCAGCATGGAGGAGTAAGTCTTGAGGAGATGATTATTCCGGTGGTCAAGATGAGTTCTAAGTCGTAAGTTCTGAGCTTTATATATTGTATTAAGATTTTGTGTACCTGACTTTTGAATATCTATCTGTCTTTGTTTCGCTCATTCTGAGCGCTTTCTTCTGTAATCATCAAACCGCGCATTGTTTCATCTTGTGGATAAAAACAGATTTAATTAGAAACAACTACTTTTAATTTTGTACTTCCCATAACCCCCCTTTAGGGGATGGGGGCTTAATGAAGTTTACGCAATCTTACCTGGATAAACTGCAGGATATTCTTAGCCAATCTGGTTATGTTATACGTTATGAGCGAGGTACTTTTCAAAGTGGATGGTGCCTGCTTGAGCAAAAAC
>DATBFI010000093.1:0-8925 GCA_036558585.1 Chitinophagaceae bacterium | reverse complement strand
AAAAGAGGATATTTATTATATTTTGCGATATGCCTTTATCTATTAATTCTTTTCCCAGATTTCGAATGCCGGTTCCCGCATCATTTATTGCAATCCTGTTTGCCTTTTCCCGGAATATTCTTATACAGGTGGTATTTCCACCATATCTTTCAAATTCTCTGCCGCATACCGGCAGTGAACCGCGAACTCCATAAAATTTAATTTTCATCGCTGCTGTATTTATCAAATATTCTAATATTGGATTTCAGAAGAATCCAGGCGAAGCAGTGATACTATTTTTTCCAGTTTTGCAGTTTAATACCTTTTCCAACTATTGTATAAATATACAATCAAAAATTACAGGTTCGCATCGCGAAAAAAATTAAGAATAATGATGAAAATTGTTGATGCTAATGATTTAGAAGGAAAAAAAATATAGCAGCCGGGATTATTTTATTAATCAGTAGCGATTATAAATATCAGTTCTATAAGTATTCAGCCATCCCAGACGCATCCAGGTATTTCACGTTTTCATTAATGCTGCTTCGATTATTAAATTCCTGCAACAATAAGATCATTGGACTTTTTTTATTGCAAAAATTTCTCTTGACAAAAGAATACAATTGTTGTATCTTGAAAACCTTTCTTTTCATTGTTAACCTTAAAAATTATAACTAATGGCTGATTATGCTCGTCCTGAAATGTTGGTTTCCACAGAGTGGGTAGACCAGCACAAATTCGATCCTCATATTGTAGTAGTTGAAGTTGATGTAGATACACAAGCTTATAACGAAGGCCATGTTCCCGGTGCTTTGGGATGGAACTGGCAAACTCAATTATGTGACACTTTGCGGCGCGATGTAATAAGTAAAGCTGACCTGGAAAAGCTTCTCGGCGAAAATGGCATCAGCAACGATACTACAGTAATTCTTTATGGCGATAATAACAATTGGTTTGCTGCCTGGGCTTTGTGGCAAATGAAAATGTACGGTCATGAAGATGTACGTATCATGAATGGTGGTCGTAAAAAATGGCTTGCTGAAGGCCGCGTAATGACTAAAGATGTTCGCAAGCCCGAAGCCACAACTTACAAGGCAAAAGAGAGAGATGAATCTCTTCGCAGTTACCTGATGCAGGTACAACAGGCAATGGGTGCAAACGACTATGTAATGGTAGATGTTCGTTCCGGGGATGAATTTACAGGTAAAATATTATCTCCTCCGGGTTTACCCGAAACATGCCAACGAGGCGGGCATATTCCGGGAGCTGCCAATATTCCATGGGTGCAGGCATGTAATGAAGATGGCACTTTTAAATCAAAAGAAGATCTTGAGGCATTGTATATGGGAAAGGGAATTTCACCTGATAAAAAAGTGATCGCTTATTGCCGCATCGGTGAACGTTCAAGTCATACCTGGTTTGTATTAAAATACTTGTTGGGATATCCAACAGTAAGTAACTATGATGGTTCCTGGACTGAGTGGGGTAATCTAGTAGGTGCGCCTGTTGAAAAGGGAACTGCCACTACTGCAAAAAAAGAAATGGCATCATGAATACAGAAGAATTTAAAGAAGAATTTCGCGAATTGAATGGTACGAAAATTCGGGTAACGAGTTATAAGATAGGTAATGAATTTTATTGCCATATTTACAATGCCGATCCGGGCGCTACTATTGCAAGGGCCAGTGGAAATACAAGTGAAGAGGCGGTACAAAAGGCATTGGAAAAAGCTATGGCACGAATAAAATAAATGGCCAGGAGTAATAACATTTATCCAACAAGAGCCCGGGTTATAGCCCGGGCTTATTTCTTTATTCTTTATGGACAATCCAATGTAAACAACACATTAGCTAATACCAGGAATAAATTAAGAACCAGGGTCTCATTCCTGTAAAGCTGCAACGCAACCAAGGCTGATGTCTATTCTAATTTAGCTGAACTTAATTTCTCAATCAGTTTCTTGTATCAGGAAAGAACATTTCATGTATCAAAAGCGAACAATTTATTGCACTGAAAAATGCGATGCAGAAATGGCATGAAACAATAGTCATTTTTTAAAACCAGTCATAAGAAAGCTTTACCACTTATCAGCGCTTTAACTCTTGTTAACCGAAATGGTCATAGCGTTTGTCTTGTATAAGGCAAATGATCGTTATGAAAAATTATTTATTATGGTTGCCGGTTACATTAATCGGTTTGAGTGCAGCCATTTATAGCCCGGTAAAAAGAAGCGCTGCACAGGAAACCACCGAGAACAAAAGCATTTCGTTTGCTGTGTATAAAAGCAATAGCTATACATCGGAAGTTTATAATAAGACATCTGTAAAATTGCATATCACAATTGAAAAGGTAAAAGGTATAAACCGCAGCATTGTATGGGATAAAACTTTCGATGCAAAATTGCTGAGAGAATATCCGGCTTTTGAAAATGCATTATGTCAAAAAGTAGTAGTGCCTGATATGCCTGATAAAAAAGAACATCTGGAAGTTACTTACACACTTGTTTACAATTCTAATGGCAGTGAGCTGCAAATGCAAAGCGGCACTATTGTTTATGGCGCCTCTGATAAAGTAGAGATAAGCATTTAAGGTTACCGGTTGCCGGTCTCCGGTTAGCAGTTTAGCAGTAAGCAAATGTGTATATCTTTTTAACACAGGTGATTGCATAACGGCACTGTTAACTGCTTACTATTAAATTCACATCTTTACCATCTCTTATCTTTGCTGCAATGGATGTTCATTGCACAAATAAGGAACTATATATTTTAAAAAAAATCGAACACGCTGCAGAAGAACTTCGGCTTCCCTGTTATTTAATTGGTGGTTTTGTGCGCGATAAAATTATTGGTCGTCCAACGAAAGATGCAGATATTGTTTGCCTTGGTGATGGAATTGAACTTGCTCACAAGGTGGCCGACAAATTCAAACCAAAACCAATAGTCGCTTATTTTAAAAATTTTGGAACTGCCCAAATAAAGATCCCCAATTTTTTTTCTGATAAATATGCAGAGTTTATTCCTCATGATGCAGAAGATTCAGAGATCAAAACTTTTGAAATAGAATTTGTAGGTGCGCGCAGGGAAAGTTATTTGCGTCACAGCCGTAAACCATTGGTAGAACCGGGTACCCTGGAAGATGACCAGAAACGCCGTGATTTTACGATCAATGCTCTTGCGATAAGTTTAAATAAAAAAGATTTTGGAAAGCTGATCGATCCCTTTAATGGTCTAAAGGATATAAAACACAAGCTCATTCAAACTCCTTTGGAACCCTCTGAAACATTCAGTGATGATCCGCTGCGGATGATGAGAGCCATACGTTTTGCAACACAACTGAATTTTAAAATTGCTGATCATACTTTTGAGGCTATCAGGCAAAATGCAGAGAGAATAAAAATTGTTTCGCATGAACGCATTACAGATGAGCTGAATAAAATCATGCGTACTCAAAAACCATCTGTTGGTTTTGACCTGTTGAGCAAAAGCGGTTTACTGCAAATTATTTTTCCTCAAATGATGGCTCTTCATGGCGCGGAATATATAGATGGCAAAGGCCATAAGGATAATTTTTATCATACGCTGCAGGTGCTTGATAATATCTCGGAAAAAACAAATGACCTGTGGTTGCGATGGGCTGCCTTATTGCATGATATTGGTAAGCCCGTAACAAAAAAATTTGAGGAAGCTCATGGCTGGACTTTTCATGGACATGAAGTAGTTGGTGCAAAAATGGTTCCAAAGATTTTTGCAAAATTAAAATTGCCGCAAAACGAAAAAATGCGTTTTGTGCAAAAGCTGGTGGGATTGCATTTGCGACCCATCAGTCTCACAAAAGAAAATATTACAGACAGTGCAATACGGCGCCTGTTATTCGATGCGGGCGAAGATATTGATGCGCTTATGTTGTTGTGCGAAGCAGATATTACAAGTAAGAATAAAATAAAAGTAAAACGTTACCTGCAAAATTTTGAAATGGTCCGCCAGCGAATGCAACAGGTAGAAGAAACTGACCGCTTACGCAATTGGCAGCCTCCCATTACCGGCGAGATCATCATGCAAAAATTTGGTATCCCGCCAGGAAAAAAAGTTGGTCTTATCAAAGATGCTATTCGGGAAGCTATTCTTGATGGCATCATTCCCAATACATATGAATCCGCATTTACTTTCATGCTGAAAAAGGCCGCAGAACTAAACTTGCGCCCTGTAGAATAAATTGTATTTTCGTTTTTATTTATTTCGAATATTATGTGCCCGGCTTAATAATTGATACGAAATCCTATTGAAATAAAAGCCCACGTACACAAACCACACTTGTTATATATTAAGTTCTTTGTTCGTCTTTTTATCGACTGGTGAATAAGATTCAAATAATAAAAGTGTGACATCACGGTCCTGAAAAAAATTTAGGCAGTGCATGATAAGCGTGCATCGGTGGGCAGGGAGCGGAAAGGCATGGGGTAAAAATATAAAAAATCCAATCCTGATAGTATCAGGATTAAATCTTAAATCGTAATGGCTATTTTAAAATTTCGAGTTTATTTTGAGGAAGATGATGCAGTGTATCGGGACGTTGTGATAAAACATAATCAAACTTTCCAGGATTTGCATTTTGCTATTTTAAAAGCTTTTGAATTTGACAGTAAACACCAGGCCACCTTTTATCGCAGTAATGATCACTGGCAAAGGGGAAGAGAAATAACTCTCGCAAAATACGACAAGCCTTATAGGGCCGAACCCTTACTAATGGCTCAAACGAATATTGGCAGTGAGATACGCGATACTAATCAAAAATTTATATACCAATATGATTTTTTAAAGAACTGGACTTTTCTTGTTGAGCTTATTAATGTGAGCAAAGAAGAAAATATCAGGATCAGCTATCCGTCGGTGTCAAGAGTAGAGGGTATTGGCCCGCAACAATATGGTACGCGAAGTTTATTGGGCGATAAATTTGCAGACATTGAAGAGAAATACGATTTAAGCAAGGGGGCTGAAGGCTTTGGTGAAGAAGGAGCCAGTGATGATGATAAAGATGACAACTTTACGGAAGAAAGCACTGGCGATAATGAATATTAGATGTGAAGTGGTTGTTGGTTATAGCGGTGTTTTGGTGCCTGGTTTGTTGCAAGTGCTCTTGTTCCCGATAACTATAAACCATTTGCCAAACGGCGCCAGGCTCTTTAACTAATGCTCGTTTATTCATACAAAAATTGCAAAAATTTTTTCATTATTATCTCCAGATTGCCGCAGTGACTGTTTTGGAGTCTTTATTCCTGAGCCAATAAACAACTTACCAACTGGCAGCTAAGACCTCACTATACCCGCTCATTCATATTAAGAAACTGTAAATTTTCCATTAATTAATTCGGGATTGCAAGGAGCTTCAATAAATTGCCAGTATGAAAGTACTCATTACGGGGGCAAATGGTTTTCTTGGCCAGCATGTAACCCTTTATCTTGCCGGTAAGAATTATGATGTAATTGCGGGCAACCGTGGCGAGTGCCGCATTGCAGAAAAACCTTCCATTCAATATTATTGCGCTGATATTACAGACAAGCTCGCAGTTGCATCAATGATCACAGCGGTGCAACCTGATGTTGTAATTCATACTGCCGCAATGAGCAAACCGGATGAGTGTAATAACGATAAAAAAACCTGCCATTCAGTTAATGTAGAAGCTACAGGATTTTTAGTGGAATCACTACGTTCGGTTCCACACCTGCAACCTCACTTTATTTATATTTCCACTGATTTTATTTTTGGCGAGAATGGTCCGCACAGTGAAGATGATATTGCAGCTCCGCTCAACTTTTATGGAGAAACAAAATTATGTGCCGAACGGCTTGTAACAGGAAGCGGTTTAATAAATACTATTATCCGGCCTGTATTTATTTACGGACCTATGTTACAGGGCGTGCGGCCCAGTTTTTTGCACTGGGTAAAAAACAACCTTGAACAAAACAAAAAAATAAAAGTTGTAAGTGATCAGCAACGCACACCCACATTTGTTGTGGATATATGCAGGGGAATAGAAACCATCGTTACAAAAAAAGCACAAGGTGTTTATCACCTCGCCGGTAAAGACCTCCTGTCACCTTACCAAATGGCAATTGCAGTGGCAAATTTTTTAGATCTTGATGCAGCATTGATTGAAAACGTGACTTCTGAAACATTTGAAGAGCCTGTAAAAAGAGCAAAACGTTCAGGCTTGAAGATTGACAAAGCCCGTAGGTTATTAGGATATGAGCCTGTTAGTTTTGAAGAAGGCATACAACTTACCTTTAACAAAGATCAATATGCATACTCCGCTTGAGAAATATTTTGCTCAAAGGATAAAAAACCTTTTTAATCAACTGCATGATTTTGAATTGAAGGAAGATGAAATTTCTTTGCATGATCTAAGAGTGGAGATGAAAAAACTGCGTGCTGTTATAAAATTTCTCCGCTTAGTTTATCCAGAGCAAAGATTAAAAAAGCCGGCGCATGCACTGCGTGCTATTTTTCAAAATGCCGGCGAAATAAGGGAGATGCAGCTCATTCAGCAATGGCTGCAAAAAAATAATTTCAGCGTAATTGAGCGGACATACTATCCGCCGGAAAAATTGAAAGGGCTTATCAACAATTTTCAGCAAAACAGCGACAAACTTAAGAATGGCTATAATGAGATAATCGAAGCAGTTTCAAAATTTGTCCATAGTACCAATGAAATTCTCGCAGAGCAATACTTTGCAGACCTGAATGCGCAACTCGAAAAACAGTGCCGCAAAAATTTGCCTCAAACAGAATGGCATGAATTGCGTAAGCTGATCAAGCGAAGAATATATGCCTATAACTGGATACAACATGAATCAGAAAATGATGATCCAAATTTCTCTTACTACAATAAATTACAGGAAATAATAGGCTTGTGGCACGATCTTGAAATTATCAAAGACGGATTTTCCCAAAAGCAGGTTTATCTTTCACAGGATATTGAGGTGCAAAAAGATTTCAACCTTGCATGGGATAAGCTTAGAGGCTCGCTAAGGTATCGTAAAAGACAAACAGAAGAAATGTTGTCAAGACAATTGGTGCACAGTTAAGTTAATGAACCTGTTTGTGTGTTACTAATTGACCACGTTAGGGGCCGGGGACGAATCAGGGAGATAAATTTGTGATGCTTACCGTCAAAATTCCTAATGTCTTTTAAAGAAATGTATATCACGTTCGTGTTTTTTCGCTGCTTCTAATGAATCAAAAGTGCCAAGATTCCTGCGCTTATTTGTTTTTGGGTTTTTCTTTCTTGAGTAAAGGCGATACTCCCCTGATTTTAATTTGCGTATCATAAAAAAAATAATTTAGAATAGTAATAAAGCCAATTGAATCTTTGCAATTCATATGCCAGTGTATACATAGCGATGCGGGAATAATATTTGCTTGTTCTTACTTTACATTTGAACATTATGGAAACACAACTACATTTTGTTGGCATTTCAGGAAGTATTAGAAAGGGTTCTTTTAATGCAATGCTATTAAATGCCGCTGCTGGTTTATTACCTGAAAATGTAACAATGGAAATTGTTTCCATTGCAGATATTCCGAATTATAATGCTGATCTTGACGCGCCTGCAGCGAAGCAGAGACCCGGCCTGGTTCAGCATTTCAGAGATATCCTGGCAAAAGCAGATGGTCTTGTTATTGTTTCCCCCGAATATAACTACTCCATTCCAGGGGGATTAAAAAATGCAATTGACTGGGCATCACGCGGACAAGATTCGCCACTATTACGGATGCCAGTTGCTGTAATGGGTGCTACAACCGGTATGTGGGGAACTGTTCGAATGCAAATAGCTTTTTATGGAGTGTTTCTTTATTTGGACATGAAACCGGTTTTAAAACCAGAAGTACCCGTGGCAAAGGCATCAGAAAAATTTGATGCAACTGGTAATCTCACTGATAATACAACAAAAGATCTTGTAAAGAAAAAATTGCAGGGATTGAAAGAGCTCATTTTGCAACTTCATTCACCGGAGCCCTTGAAATAGTTGTATGGACCTATGAGAGAATCAAACATTCGTTCGTTTGCCTTTCTTGCCTATGTGATTTGAGAACTCTGCTGTTCCCTAATTCTTTTTTAAAATTGATTTTAACTTGTGAAATGTAAATTGATAAACTAATTGAGACTTTCAAATGAGTGATTCAATTCTCATAATCGGTGCAGGTGCGGCGGGATTAATGGCTGCAGGAGAATTGTCATCCAACAAACAAAATGTAACGATACTCGAAGCAAATAATAGAATCGGTGGAAGAATTTACACTTTATATAATGATGCTTTTATTAAACCTGTTGAATTGGGTGCAGAATTTATTCACGGCAATTTACATTTAACAAAACAATTACTGGATAAAGCAAATATTCCTTTGAACAAAGTAAAGGGCGAAATGATGCACATTGAAAATGGTGAGAGAAAGAATCAAAATAAATCAGATGATGGATGGGATGAACTGATGAACTGTATGCAACAATTAAAGGAGGACATGACGGTCAATGATTTTTTAAAAAAATTTTTTAGTGATGAAAAATATTTTTCCTTAAGAAAATCTGTGCAGGGATTTGCCGAGGGTTTTGACCTTGCTGATATTTCATCGGCAAGTGTTTTTGCCTTACGAAACGAATGGATACATGAGGAAGGCGAGCAGTTTCGGGTTGAAGGCGGATATCAGAAGCTTGTTGATCACCTTTTAAATATATGTATAACAAATGGATGCACTATGCACACTTCCTCTGTAGTTAAAAAAATTTATTGGAAAAAAAATGAAGTAAAAGTTGTTACCGCAAATAACAAGTCGTTTGAATGTAATAAAGTTGTTATTACAGTGCCTCTCGGCGTTTTACAGGCCGAACTGAATTATGAAGCGGCAATTACCTTTACGCCTTCTCTTTGCGATTTTTTCCGGGCCGCTAAG
>DATBFI010000092.1:0-4574 GCA_036558585.1 Chitinophagaceae bacterium | reverse complement strand
GTATTTGACAACAATAATATTATTTATGCAGAAAGTAATTTTTTAAACTTCTTCAACTACAAATTATTGCATGGTGACCGCAATGCCTTTTTGCCGAACGCATATTCTGTTGCACTCACACAATCAACAGCCAAAAAATTATTTGGTACAGATAATGCCATTGGCAAAATTGTGCAGTTTGATAAAAATAATTTTACAGTAACCGCCGTTTTGCAAGACTTTCCTCACAACTCTTCTTTGCAATACGATGCTATCTTCCCGGTAGATTATTATGCGCAGCAATTCACAGCTCATGGCGGCAATCATGGTTGGAAAACAATAGATGAAGATGTAAACGATTATAGTTTTAGAACATTCCTTCTGCTAAATCCAAATGCCAATACTTCAACTATTGAAACAAAACTTACACATTTATTTAATGCAATGAAAAATGGTCAGACTCCAACAACTTTTCAATTGCAAAATTTGGGAGACCTTCATCTTACAGGAATTGACGGCGATAATTCCGCATTACAAATGGTAAGAATAATGGCTCTTGTTGCAATATTAATATTGATTATTGCAAGCATTAATTATGTAAACCTTTCTACTGCCCGGGCGCTTACAAGAATTAAAGAGATAAGTATAAAAAAAATCATTGGCGCAAAAAGAAGGCAATTGTTTTTGCAATTCATCACCGAGACAGTATTGACATTCATGTTTGCTATTATCATCGCAATTGCTTTAATTGTTTTATTGAAGCCATTGTATGATAGCATTACAGGAGAACAATTAATTCTTTCTCTGTCCAACTTTTCCATGTTAGAAATTTGGTTTTTCACACTGTTGGGAACAACACTTATTTCGGGCATTTATCCTGCAATGTTATTATCATCGTTCAATCCTTTAGGCGCCGTGCGTGATAAAAGTTTTTTGGGTATTAAAACGTCTTCATTCAGAAAATCATTAGTCGTTCTTCAATTTGTAATCTCGTTCATATTGTTAGTCGGCACAATTGTAATGGGAAAGCAAATGGAATATATGAGCAATAAAGATTTGGGTTATGATAAGAATTATGTTTTTACTGTTTCATTCCCCGAAAAAGCAACGAAAAATGCTAACGCGATAGAAAATGAATTGCTATTGCAAAAGGGCATATTAAATGTTTCATTTAGCGGCACAACAGACATTACAAATGTAACAGAGGTTTCAGGAGATATTATTTGGGATGGAAAAAAAGATAATGTTCCGTTTATGCTTTGGCGTGTACAGGCAGATAAAAACTTTATACCTACGATGAAGTACCAGTTTATTGCAGGAACAAATTTTACGGGAACGCCTTCTGACAGTAATAAATATATTTTGAATGAAACTGCTGTGAAAGCTATGGCTTTGAAGCCTCCATACGTCGGCACAAAAATTGGCTATGGCAATGCTGATGGAGAAATATTAGGTGTAGTAAAAGATTTTAATTTCAAATCACTGAAAGATCCTGTTGCGCCTTTGATAATAAGAACGTCTGGATTGAAAAACATTTTATACGTACGCACAACAGGTGCTGGTGCACAGGCAGCCATAAAAGCCGTAGAATCACAGTATAAAAAATATGCAAGCAACGCACCCTTCTCTTACGATTTTCTTGATAAGACTTTCGAATCGCATTATCAATCGCAACAGCGTACAGGCACGCTGTTTACAACTTTTGCAGCGATAGCTATCTTTATTTCATGTCTTGGTTTGTTTGGATTAGCCACTTATACGGCGCAGGTAAAGACCAAAGAAATCGGCATCAGAAAAGTGCTCGGTGCAAGTGTTAGCAGCGTTGTACAATTGATTAGTAAAGATTTTTTGAAGTTGGTAATTATAGCCACTGTAATTGCCACGCCGCTGGCTTACTGGTCAATGAACAAATGGCTGCAAGATTTTGCTTACCGGATAAATATATCATGGTGGATGTTTGCTGTAGCGGGATTGTTGGTGCTATTGATTGCATTAATCACCATCAGTTTTCAATCAATAAAAGCAGCAATTGCAAACCCGGTGAAGAGTTTGAGAACGGAATGAAATCTTTTATGAAATACTAAACACGAAAAAGATTTGTTCAGGCAAATGATAAAGTAAATAATAAGAATGAACATCTTCCTAAAAATATCTTTTCGTTATTTGTGGCAAAGCAGGTTATATGCGGTAATTAATGTTATCGGTCTCGCTACAGGAATTACCTGTATGTTATTTGCGGTATTATACTGGAATGATGAACATACTTACGATACCTTTCACGCCAATAATCCAAACCTGTACCGCATTACAACAACATTGGTAGAGAATAAAGGCGAACAATCACAAACAATTGGCGGTACAGGACAGGTGCAGGGGCAGGCTTTTAAAGATGCTGTGCCCGAAGTAAAAAGTTATGTGCGTGTTCTGGGCGGAGATATATATAGTGATGTTATTGCTAATGAGAAAGCCTTACATCTTAAACCATTATTTGCTGATGTAAACTTTTTTTATGTTTTTAGCTTCCCGCTTGTTCATGGAAATCCAAAAACAGTGTTATCTGATATTAATGCAGTGGTCGTTACGGAAAGCACTGCAAAAAAATTTTTCAATACCGATAACGTTGTTGGAAAAATATTGCGATTAGATGCAGACCCTTCTTATGATAAACTGGGGAAACCTCTTGTAATTTCAGGAGTAGTAAAAGACCCGCCCGCAAATTCTTCATTGCAGTTTGATTTGCTTTTCACATTTCAATTTCTGCGTCTTTCATTTGAAGACAATAACTGGCTAAATGCATATCTCGGAACATTTGTAGTGCTTGATGAACATGCGGACATAAATAAAGTCGTTAAAAAATTTGATGCTGTATATACTCTGCATGCAAAAGAACAGCTTGCAAATAATACAAAATTGTATGGCTATAATCCGCAGATAACTTATGGACTTCAACGGATAACTGATATACATCTTGCTCCCTTAATGCGTAGTAGTGGCAATGCAGAAGGCGGCATCGTTAATGGCAGCAGTCCTGTTTATTCATATATGTTTTTTGGGATCGCTTTATTTATTTTATTAATGGCGGCAATTAATTTTATCAATATCAGTATTGCCGGTTCTATGAAGCGAGCTAAAGAAGTGGGTATAAGAAAAATTTCAGGCGGCAGCAGGTGGCAGATTATTGCGCAGTTCATAAATGAATCTGCTATACTTTGTTTTATCGCATTTTTATTTTCATTGGTCTCAACAAATATTTGCCTGCCACTGTTCAACAGCTTAACTGAAAAAAACATTCAGTTGTTACAGGCTTTTGATGCAAAACTTGTGACGTATTTCATAACACTTCTTTTGGTAATTATTCTATTAACCGCAATATATCCTGCGATTATTCTCTCTCGTTTCAATCCTTCTGAGGTTTTGTATAACAAACAAAAATTGCCGGGTAAAAATTTATTGGGGAGAAGTCTTATTATACTTCAGTTTTCGCTTGCTGCATTTTTATTGATAGCGACACTTATTTACTACAATCAAATAGATTATATCAGGACAAAAGATTTAGGTTATAATCCTAATCAAATCATCAGAACAAATATCAACGGCGACAGGGATTACCGGTCAACCATTACTTATTTGAAAAATGAATTTGCGAAAGAACCCGCCATTAAAACAGCATCTTTTGGCAATGATGGTTATCCTGAAAACATAGAAGCAAATGAGCGTAATATAAAAGCCCAGTATAAAAATATTGATGAGAATTTTCTTACGACCATGCAGATTCCACTGAAACTTGGAGATAATGTTTCATCTTTTTCTGGCACGCAACAGGAGGTGCTCGTAAACGAAGCGTTTACAAAAGAAACACAAATTCAAATTCCTGTCGGCTCACAAATTAAAGTTTACAGGTATGGGGATAGTATGATGAAAACAATAACGGGCGTGGTGAAGGATTTTCATTTTGGTTCACTACGCGAACCGATAAAACCGATGGTAATGTACACCTCGGAAGTTCCTGATGGTGGTATATGGATCAGGTTTGAAAAATCAAAACAAAAAGAAGCATTAGCAGCTATTGAACGAATATATAAGAATGCAATGCCGGGTTCGGTTTATCAGTATAATTTTCTTGATGAATTAAATGCAAATCAATATACGCAGGAGCAGCGCTGGCAGCGAGTTGTAAGTGTCGCTACTATTTTATCTTTTATTATTTGTTGCCTTGGTCTTTTTGGACTGGCTCATCTTTCCGCTGACCGGCGCTTCAAAGAAATTGGTATAAGAAAAGTATTGGGTGCATCAGTAAGTAATATTGTTACACTTATTTCAGTTGATTTTCTCAAGCTTGTTTTTATCGCTCTTGTTATTGCTGCTCCTGTGTCATGGTTTATCATGAACAGGTGGCTGCAAAACTTTGCATATCGCGTTAATATAGGTATAGATGTTTTTGCGACGGCTGCAATTATTGTCGTAGTTATTGCATTGGCAGCACTAAGCTTTCAATCAATAAAAGCGGCACTAGCAAATCCTGTCGCAGCGCTACGCAGTGAATAAGCTGACCGGAAATGTTTATGCGGAGATCCCGCAACAAGCGGGATGAAGAG
>DATBFI010000091.1:0-10747 GCA_036558585.1 Chitinophagaceae bacterium | reverse complement strand
ACTACAAAAGCTTGGCCCATAAAAAATTTTTCCATCATTTTTCTCATTTATTTTTCAGTGAGGCGTAATTAAAAACAATTTCACAAAACGCTTTTACGCCAACATCAAAACCATTTTCATCAATATAAAAATCCGGAGTATGGTGCGCGGGTGCCTTTGCGGGATCATTTCCTTTTGGCATGCCTCCAAGATAAAAAAAGAATGACGGCGCTTTGGTTGCATAATAAGAAAAATCTTCGGAGTAAGTAAACCAGTTTGATTCAACAACATGCTGCTTTCCGGCCGCAGCCTGTAATGCGGGTAACGTTGATTGTACAAGAGCGGGATCATTATAAGTGACCAAAGTTTTCTCATCAAAATTTATCATTGCAGTAGCCCCTGCACTTGCGGCAATCGATTCAACTGTTCGTTTCATGCGTTCAAAAACATCCTTACGTACTTTACTGTCGAGTGTGCGGATAGTGCCCGTTAATACTGCCTGGCCAGGAATAATGTTAGGACGATTGCCACTGTTAATGCTCCCGACAGTAATAACAACAGGGGCCTGTGTAATATCCTCCTGCCTGCTCACAATAGTTTGCAGTGCCTGTATTATTTGCGCCGATACAACAATCGGATCAATACTCAGCCAGGGCTGCGAACCATGACTTCCCTTGCCGTTTATTGTTATAGTAAACCAATCGGAAGATGCCATGAAGGCTTTTGGTTTATAGGCAATGGTGCCCGCTTCTATAAAACTCATGATATGTAATCCAAACACTGCTTCCACTTTAGGATCATCGAGGGCACCATCTTTCACCATCAATGGTGCTCCCGCTTCTATACCTTCAGGCGCGCCCTCTTCTGCGGGTTGAAATAAAAATACAACGGTACCCGGAACGTCTTTTTTCATTTTGCTTAATACTGTTGCCGTGCCCATGAGCATGGCAATATGTGCATCGTGTCCGCAGGCATGCATTACGCCAACAGTTTGATTGGCGAGTGTATCTGTTACAGCAGATTTAAAAGGAAGGTCTACTTTTTCTCTAAGAGGCAATGCATCAAGATCGGATCGTAGGGCAATGGTGGGGCCTGGTTTGCCGCCTTTCAATATTGCCACAACACCAGTTTTTGCAAAAGGGTATTTTACTTCAAGACCAAGGGATTTTAAATATTCGGCGACGAATGCACTTGTTTTGTATTCACGCGTAGAGAGCTCCGGGTTTTGATGAAAATGCCTTCGCCATTCAACAACTTTCGAAATAATATTTCTTACATTTTTTGCGATTGAAGAATCGGGTGTTTGTGCTTGTGCAAACGCAGGAAAAAGGAATAACAATAAGATCGGTGGCTTCATAAAATAAAAGTAGTTATTATTTGGAGTTCGAATGTTCCAAAGTTCGATTGTTCGAAAGTTAACAAGTACTATATCTCATCCATAAAATCGAATGTTCAAACAATCAGCTTTCAACTTTTACCGTAGCTTACATTTTTGAATTTCTTTATATTGCTTCCTTAAAAAAATTTTATGGATGCCCTGGTGATAAAATCCTATTGCACTTATGTGGAAACATTAGACAAGAATAATGTGCACAAGCTCTATCACGATAGCGAATATGGATTTCCGTTACACAGCGACAATGAGTTGTTTGCAAGGCTTGTTCTTGAAATAAACCAGGCAGGTTTAAGCTGGGATACGATTTTAAAAAAGAAAGAGAACTTTTTTAAAGCCTATGATGATTTTGAAGTAGTAAAAGTTGCAAAATACAAGGACAAGAAAATTGAAAAGCTTTTAAATGATGCAGGCATTATAAGAAACCGTTTAAAGATCAATGCTGCAATTGAGAATGCCAAAAAAATTCTTGAACTGCAGAAAGAGTTCGGGTCTTTTAAGAAATGGCTGGAGCATCACCACCCTTTGCCAAAGGAAGAATGGGTTAAACTTTTTAAAAAACATTTTCATTTTACGGGTGGAGAAATTGTAAATGAGTTTTTAATGAGTGCAGGATATTTAGCCGGAGCACATACAGAAGATTGTCCTGTTTATAAGAAAATCGTGAAGTTAAAGCCCATGTGGATGGTAAATAAATAAGCAAATTATTTTCCTTCATTCTTGCCAAAATTTTTTTGTTCTGCTTAAGAGTAATTCAACATTACTATTTTCATACTTATTTACCTTGCCTAAAAGCTGTTAGAAAAGCATTTTCAAATTGTTATCTTCCAAAACATTTTTTGTAGTAGCTAAACGACTAAAAGAAAATCGTTAAACGTGCCATGATACTATTGCATGTCCATTGATCTTTTTGATCCTGTATTCTTTATCGAATAAATTCTCAGAACTATCATTACTGAAGCAAGATAAAAGAGTTCCGGACTTTTTAAAAAACCCGGAACTCTATGTTTGCGATTTCAGCCATGCAACAATTCACCTTCAGCAATTGATCTACTTTCCCACTACCATTTTTTTAGATGCAGCTAATTTTCCGTTTACTATTAAATTATATGTGTAAACACCGGCTTTTAAGCTGAAGCCATCAATTTGTGTTTGACCGCTTTGTGTTGCCTGCATTGTTTTTGCAAGTTTTCCGGATGCATCATAGATCATGATTTGTGCATTGGCACCCCGCGGAACTGTATAATGAATGGTGGTAGTTTGATTAAAAGGGTTGGGTTGATTTTGTCCAAGAAAAACACTGCTTATCTCTTTGCTGATTATATTATTACCTGCGCTGTTATTATTTGAACTCCCCCCGTTTGGGGCTGCTTCTAATTTTGTAATCTTTTCTTCAAGCCCAATAATTTTTTGTTGCATCTCCTGTAATGCTTTTATGGCAAGCACACCAAAAGCGGAATAATCAAGCGTATAAAGATCTGTGCCATCATCCTGCACACTATGTGATACCACTTCAGGAAATATTTTATCCACCTCCTGGGCAATTAAGCCATAATTTTTTTTATCAGAAGAAGTGCTCTCCAGCATGTGATATTTTTTCACATCAAGCCGCAATACTTTATCCAGCAGGTCAGGTGCTTTTTCAATATCCTTTTTTCTCCTGATGTCTGATACAATACTATACGCGCCTGTTGCATCATTAAATTGTCCTCTTAATACACCGTTTTCCCATAATTGTAAAAAGCCATCGGAGTCCTGTGTGTATAAGGTCCAATCTTCATTGTGAGAGCCTTCATTAGTAAGTCGCAAACCAAAATTTATTGGATCACCTGCTATTCTTGCACCATGTACCAGGTGCAAATCAACAGCAGGTGAACTTGTGTTGATGCCTACTTTGCTGTTAGCGGCATTGGTGCCGTTAATAATAACATTGCCGCCATTATTATTTAACGTAAGCCCTGATGCGGCGCCATTGGTTCTTGCCATAATTTCATTATCATCTATGGCAATATTTGCTGTATTTGTTGAGCCTGCTACAATATAGCCTCCGCCACCGGGGGCTACATCAGTTCCGCCAAATACATGTAGTTTTACTTGCGGACTTGCTCCAAGCCCCGTATTGCCAAATACAATTAAACCATTCGTTGGTGGAAAAGAAGAACTTCCTATCGAAACACCGCCGTTACTTTCAACCACAAACTTCTGTGCGTTATTTATATCTACCCTTAATCCCTGATCATTTGCTGTACTAACATGCAGTTTTGAAAAGGGCGTAGTGGTGCCTATACCCCAGTTGCCCGATCGTGTAATTCTGCCGCGCTCCAAATTGTTTGTTTCAAAAAGAACATCAAAGGCATTATTGGAACCGAATCTTGAATCGGCGATAAGTGTGTTGCCGCCAACTCTCCAGTTTTGAGCAGTTAGTTTAATACTGCTAAAAATTGAAAAGCCTATTAGTATAAAGAGAACCCTATTTTTCATAATGTAATTTTTAAATAAAATGAATAAAAGAAGCGGGGGCATGGTTACTGATGCAATGAGAATATTTTTTTATGGAGGAATATTTCTGCGGGCTGAAAAACAAAAAAGAATAAGCTTCTTTTTTAATAAGAATAAATGCTTTAGTGTTGGTATAACGTTTATCTTTTTCATCCAGAAAATTATTATTGTCGGTTTAACCCTTGCCGCAAGCTTAATCGGTGAAGATTTAAAACCTGTTTAAAGTATTATTATGAACTGATTTTATTTCATGAAAAATCAGGGAACACATATTTCTTTTGGTTGGGTTTTCGCCGCGATGTGATTGGCAATGTAAGCCGCATCATCTCCGACACCCAGTAACCTTCCCGATTTCAGTGTATGGAGAAAGGGCAAACCAAGAAAATATAAACCCTGGTATTTAGTCACACCACGTTGCTGCATCGGAAATCCATCGTTGTCAATTACAGGTAATTTGATAAAATGAAAATTGCATTTGTACCCTGTTGCCCAGATCACAGTGCTGATGCCTGCAGTTTTTAAATTCAAATGGCGAATCACTTTTGCATCATAACCATCATATAGTTCGGGCAATTCCTCTCCGGGAGCATTTATTTTATTTTGAAGAATATATTCATCTATCATCTGTACTAAAGTGGCTTCAAATTCATCAGCTTTTGCCAGGCTTCCTTTCAGGTCAGGTGCAAGAAAAATCGTATTATCAATTGCATCCTTCAAATGTCCCAACAGCATCACGCCATCCTTCGCAAACTGGTGCAGGTTGAGCGTGTGTCCGCCATCTGCACCGGACACATGCGGAGAAGAAAATTCTCCTTTAGGGTAAGGGAACGTTTCTGCAGTATGGTCAAAAAAGCCGAGCTTGTCTAACCACCAGGTAATGTCTTTGCCGCGATAGTGTCGTGGCATACGGCCGGCATTGCCAACACATAAGAAAACTTTTCGCCCGTGCCTGTACAATTCTTCCGTGATCTGTGCTCCTGATTGCGCCGAGCCGACTACCAGGACCGCACCTCCGGGCAGCAAGTGGGGATTTCGATATGCACCGGAATGGAGCTGAGTAATTTCGGGGGAGAGTTTATTGCTGAATGCAGGAATTTTTGGGTGTTGATCATAACCAGTTGCAACGACAACATTCGAAGCTTTATATATTTTATTCTTTGTATGAACAAGATATCCTTGTTGTTCACTCATTGCTTCTACTGCTATAACTTCAGTGTTGTAACGAACAGGAAGATTGAAGCGTTGAATATACTGCTCAATGCAGGCTACAATCTCAGCCTTTGACATAAATCCATTTGGATCGCTTCCATTATATTCCGCACCGGGTAAACGCAGATGCCAGTTTGGTGTTACCAAAGTGAATGAATCCCACCTGTAATTACGCCATGAATTGGCGGCTTGCGCTGTCTGCTCCAATACTACATGTTCATATCCTTGTTTTGTAAGATAGTAACTCATTGACAATCCTGCCTGTCCCCCGCCGATGATTATAGTTTCTATTTGTTCAGGTTGTTTTGTTCCATTTTCTTTAGTGAGAATAACTTCTGGTGTTTTCATGATTTATAATTGTTTGTTTAATAATTAATGAATAAAATTTTGGGGGATCGGTGTATGCCGAAGATGAGCTGCAAAACAACGGTGGCAAAAATAGAAGCACGAGTAGGGAAACTTAAGAAAACAGGAGGTACAAAAAGTGTACTGGCAGGTAAACAAAAGGTAAACAAAAAAATTGAAGTGATTGAAAAAGAGCTTATATCATCAATAAATCAAATAATAGTTTTGGAATGTCTGGATAATGCGGGAATGATGTGAATATTCATTAGCACAGTCTATAAAAGCCAAATTGAATGAGGAATGTTGAACGGAAATGCGATTTCGCATAATGAACACTCAGGCGCAACAGGTGAAACGCCGATACTTAAAAAATAAACATAACGATATGCTCGAGTGCATCGAATACCGAAATCGTTCCGATATCAAACATCTTTATGGTAAATTCCGGCCTGCTGATTTCCGTTTTCTGTTTGCATGAAAAAATCGTTGAGATTTTCTTCACCACCAAGTCCAAGTTTTTTTCTGAGACGATAACGTGCAACTTTTACACTTTCTGCTGAGATGCCTAAAAGAGTAGTAGTCTCTTTTATGTTCAGGTTTAATCTTAGCAGTGCACAAAGGCGGAGCTCTTTGTTTGTGAGATCGGGGAATCGTTTTTTCAGGTTGCTTAAGAAGTTATGATGCACCTGTTCAAAATAGAGGCGGAATTCATTCCAGTCATTATCGAGGTTAAAACTGTGATCGACAATATGCTGAAGTTTGTTTAATTCTCTGGATAAACCATGATCTGATTTACCTTGTATTTCTTTTATCTTATCTTTTAACTCCAGCATCAGGCTATTTTTTTGAATAAAGTTCAGGGCACTTGTAGTGAGCTCCTTTGTTTTGAATTCAAGTTCTCTTTGAAGCTGGTCTTCGCGCAATTTTGCATTATTCAACTCAGCCGTAGAAAGTGCCTGCCGAGATTCATACAGCTGCTTATTTTTCCGGTTTTTTACACGCTGATGATTGTACAGAAAAAATGCTGTGATCACAATAAATAAGGCAGCGCCTGCCATTACATAATGCAATATTTCTGCTTTTTCAGCCTCGCTTTTTAATAGCGAAATTTCTTTTTCTTTTTTTTCAGTCTCATACAACATTTCTAATCGTGTAATCTCTTTTGATTTCTCTTCGCTGAGCAGACTGTCTTTTAGCGTAATATATTTTTGCTGGTAATTGAAAGCTTTATTGTAATTGCCTTTTGCCGTGGTTATTTTAATGAGTAATTCAAGCGCATCTTTTGCCTCCAGTTGCAGACCGGCATCATGATTAGTCACCTGCAAAGCAGCCGATGCATATTGTTCGGCATTTTCAAGATCACTTAGCTGCAGGTAGTTTTCGGCGAGAGAATTTTGTATCAAAGCGATACTATTTTTGTCTCCCGCTTCACGGTATTTCTTCAGCGCTTTTAAAAAATAATTGTTTGATTCCTGCAGTTTGTTCATATTAAAATATATTCTTCCTGAGTTTTCAAAACTTAGTGCTTCTATTAAAGGATCATTATCCCTGTATGCTGTCTTTAAAACTTCAGCATTATAGGCAAGTGCTTTTTCGAAATTCAAACTGTCTTTATATACTGAACTTAAATTTAGCAAAGCAGTTGCAATAGCATGATTGGCTTCGGGGCTATTGATCTTTTTTGAAGCCTCCAAAGCCTTCTCTAAATAAGGCAGTGCTTTAATAAAATTTTTCTGATCCTGGTAAATTTGTCCTATCGAGGTAGCAACAATGGCTATGCCCGAATATTCATTTAGTTTTTCATAAGCACTTATTGAATTCCCATAATATTTCAAGGCAAGTGTATCATTTTTCTGGTCCTGGTAAACAATTGCAATCAGGTATAAAGTTCTTGCTATACCTTCCTGATCGTTTGTTTTTTCTTTCCATCTTATGGAGTTGAAATAGTAATCGAGTGCTTTGGTGTAATTACTCATCGAATGGTAATTATTTCCGATGAAATGAAGTGTGCGTCCAATGTTAAACGCGTCCCCGTTTTTTTTATACTTTTCGAGTAATTGCAGCCGCAGGTCCAATGACTGTTTATAATTCCCTTTTTCCGTATAGGCACCTGAGAGATGCTGCATAGCCGATGTAACGCCTTTTTCAAATCGCAGATTTTGTGCAATGGCTAAAGCTTCTTCACCATACTGAATACTTTTGTCTGCGTCACGACGACGGTATTCTGCACATAATTCATCTAATACGTTTACACGGTTGGTATCTGTAACCGTTTTAAGTTCGCGAAGAAGGCTATCAATAGTCGGCGGAGACTGGGCATGTAAGAGCTTTGTAAAAAGTACAACTAGTACAATAAGTAAGCGGCGTTTCATATTCATAGGTTTGATTAATTGGAATAAAATAAAAATTACAAATTAGATAATCAAATTACCGTGTCCATCTAAAGAGGCTCAGCGTCATTTATATTCAATAGTTAAATGAAACAAAGGTGGGGAACGGAGAATATATAAAATAACCCCACAATCGGGGATTGTTAGAGGTCAATTGATTTTTTAATTTTGCGCCGCCATAATAATGGTTACGCCGAAATTATCTAAACACTTCAACATCCTCAGCAATAATTGTTTTTAGATAAAACAATTGCGAAGGGTTACTGATAAAAAAAGCACTTACATCTTCAATAGAAATTTGTTTTGAAAAATAACCCATATGTTTTAGAGAATCTACTCTATTTAAGAATTCCGGGGAGCGCGTTGTATATTTTTTATTTACGATAAACCAGCCCGGATGAAATACCTCTGGTTTTTCATAATAGGGCACAAAGACTTTAAACGGTTCTTTTTCCAGGTTATAAGAATGGAAACTGCTGTCGAAGCCATGAAGTAATTTCCAGTGCATCATATTATCATGCTCGGGAAAATAGAAAAAATGGCCATCAAGCTTCTTTGTAAGAAATTGAATACTCTTAAACCAATCACTATTGATAAAGAAAAGATGGTAAGGCATATATATCCATAAAATTGCTGCAAACATTATATCCTTTAATTTATACAGGGAGGAATTTCGGGGCAATAATTTTTGCAGAACAAAATAAGCAAAAAGAAAACCATACATCATCCAATACCATTTTTCCCCGGTACTTTTGATACATACTGCAAGTAAAATTGCCGAGGCGATAATGAACAACCATAACACTCTTTTATTGTTCCATGAATCTTCAAAAAAAGAAGTGCTTATAGTAACGCCAAGAGGAAGTAAGAACAGAAAGTGTCTTGCTTTAAAACAAAGTGGTTGGTAGCCACTCAGGGAAAATGGAAAATATAAACCAAGCATTACAAGGATTATGAAATATATAGTCCACTGATATTTTCTGATACTGTATTCTTTATCAAATAAAATTTCCAGGACTATCATTACTGAAGCAAGAATAACAGGGTAAAAACTTTCTACTATAAAATCCTTCCATACTCCATAAGTAAGCCTCGCTACTAATTCATTTCCTTGAACAGAATTATAATTGCATGGATTGGGATAATCTGCTGTTTTTATTTGCTGAACTCTAAAGAAAAAATCGCCGGTAAAATAATGATACATACAACCCGAAAGAAAAATCAAAAAACAAAAAGTAAGAATACTGATCAGGCCTGCCTTTAGACCATGACTTTTATTATTCAAAAATGCTGTACAAAAAAGAAAAGGAATAAATATCAGCGCATTTTCCTTAAAAAACATTCCTGCAAAAACCGTTAAGCCTGTTAGTATACTATTTAGAATTATTCTTTGCTGATTTTGTTCTTTTAAGGTATTTCTCCATAGTAACAAAATGAATATTCCTGCAAGCATTACATAAACATCAGGCATCACGCCAAGATTGGCTTCGTTCAGTACCGGATTAAAATAAAACAGGGAAGATGCTGCAATAACGCTACTATTACTTTTTATCTCAGTCAATTTAAAAGCTGTCAAATAACAACAAAGCACTGTGATGATCATGGTTCCAAGCTGTGTTGTACAGACGTTAATTCCACCCAGAAAATAAATGAGTGCCTGGAACGCGATGAGCAAAATTCTGCCTGAAAAAATATCATTTACAGCAAAAGGGTTATACTTGCCATGGAGCATGTTAGTAGCAAGCATTGCGTAATGCAAATCATCAGTTCCATTAAACCCTTTAAAAGTTATCCACCATGAAAAAATATAGACGAAAGTGATAGCGGCAAATGCGTATTGAGATTTGTATTTGGAAAAATTACTTTTCAATTAAAATGTTATTGTGCAATATAAACGGAATCTTTAGTTATAAACAATGCTGGTAAGGGATAGCACATTCTGAATATTAAACAGTATGCTTTATTTGAAAAAGATTTGGTGAAAAGAAATTGCCCCTTATCTTTGCGCCCCGCTTCACAAAAAAGAAGTAAGTTCTTTAACAAATTAAAAGCAAGAAAGATTTAAAAAATCTTGGGGATGAATGGTAACACACATATCTTTGCACCCGCTTTTAAAAAAAGTACTGAGACTATAAACAGCGATAAAGAGATTCAAAAAAATCTCGAATTCCATTTGATAAAAAACTTCAACGCTGTATCTTTGCGGTTCTGCAAAAAAATCAGTTCTTAAAACTCAGAAATATCACAAAAGATTTTGAAATAAAATTTTCAAATATTTTTTGCTGAAATAAAAAAGGCTCTTACTTTTGCCACCCTCAATCAAAATGCTGAATTTCAGCAAGTTGCTGGGAGGCAATCAGGCCAAAAGATCTTTGAAAGATTGGAAGCAACAGTACGTAAATTTCTAAAAGTTTACGGTAAGGTTTAAAGCACAATAAAATTAAATCCGACGTTAATTTTCTTCATGAGATTAATAGTCAGATCAACTCATTTACAATGGAGAGTTTGATCCTGGCTCAGGATGAACGCTAGCGGCAGGCTTAATACATGCAAGTCGTGGGGCAGCAGGTCCGTAGCAATACGGATGCTGGCGACCGGCAAACGGGTGCGTAACACGTACGCAACCTTCCTTCAGGCGGGGAATAGCCCGGGGAAACCCGGATTAATACCCCATAAAATCTTGAGATGGCATCATCTTATTATTAAAGCTTCGGCACCTGATGATGGGCGTGCGGCTGATTAGGTAGTTGGCGGGGTAACGGCCCACCAAGCCAGCGATCAGTAGCTGATATGAGAGCATGATCAGCCACACGGGCACTGAGACACGGGCCCGACTCCTACGGGAGGCAGCAGTAAGGAATATTGGTCAATGGACGAAAGTCTGAACCAGCCATGCCGCGTGGAGGATGAAGGTCCTCTGGATTGTAAACTT
>DATBFI010000090.1:0-11691 GCA_036558585.1 Chitinophagaceae bacterium | reverse complement strand
TATACCAGGGCCAAACTTCATATAGGGAAGTTTATGAAAGTTATGATTAAGCCTGCTGATTTTGTACAAAATATTCCAATGCCGGATTATTTCTTTCCATGCAAAAAATATAGAGTGGGCAGGGTCATAGATATGTGTAGGTTCGCTTCCTGCACCGTTCAGTTCGATGATGGAAAAATCTTTGCCTTCACTCAACTGCTGCCATGTGTTGAACCTTATATCTAATCTTCCAAAATAAAATCCGGGAATTTGTTTGGCTATTGTATCAATTGTATCGCTTAATCTTTCATTGATCATATAATGCGCATCAATAAATTTTGCACCCCGCGCATGGTTACCGTAAGGAACGAGCAGATGGTCTTCATCCTTTTTTAAGACTTCTTGCAGCTTTTCTTTATACAAGTTTCGTAACGAAGGCAATTGAAGAATGAATCTTTTTTCTTTTTGCAAAAGCTCTTCTATTGTTGAATTGCCATCGCCTTTGACTTTTAAAAATTCCTTTGCCACAATACCCGAAATAAATCCTTTTGGCTGATCCGGGAAACGACAATAAAAAATTCCAGCCTCGTTTTTATAAGGAACAAACTCCTGGAGTAAGAAATCAACCTTGCTCTCTTTGGCATATTCTACTATTTCATAAGTTGTATTAAACTTTTTAACTCCCCTGCCCTTCCCCCCGATATCTGGTTTTGCTATCAAAGGAAGTTGCAATGCCGATTTTTCTAATGCTTTCAGTAACTCTGCATGTTTTATCCCGGCTTTAAAAAATAATGTTCCCGGATAAAATTCCCGTGGAATGATATCATAAATTTCCTTTTTTGATTCCAGTAAAAATCCTCCATTTTTAATAGTAGGATTAGAAGTATTGAAAAAGAAAAATGACCGTGCCCTAACGCAAAGCCATAACCAATAAGGAAGAACTGGACCATACACTGCATTGAAAGGCCAATATTCCCAATGAAAAAGCCTTATAAAAAATGGGTGATATAATATTCTTCTAAACATTGCATTCATTCTGAAATGAAGCCGCAGTCAATATTTTTGTTCTGGAGATAGTACATCTCATTAGAGTTGAGATCGCAATAACAAATTCGCCTTGACTTACTTTCTAATTCAATCGAAGTAATACTAACAGTATGGTAGAGCTCTCCACGTTTCATTACCAGGTCTGTACTCTTGTTTCCATCGCCTGCAAATTGATGAAACTGTAAAATATCCTTTTCATCAGGATATGGATGTTTATTCAACCATTGCTCAAACCATTGCTCTCTTTGTCTCCTTATATCCTCATTGTACAATGTTACCGACGACCAAATGTGTGGCTTAAGCTGGTCTAATTCTTTGCAAATTTTCTCCACCCCTGTCCAACGGCATTCAAATAATTTATGTTGTTCAAAGATTATTACTGTAAAGGGTTCAATTTTTAACAGATCGACATTCAAAAAATATTTGGCCGGTGAAGTGTGTTTAATGATATCAAGAAAAACAAGACCGCGGCTTTTTTTGTATGGCGGTTCTGAGATATGTTTTTCGAAGCCCCCATTCAGCAAAACCGCAACATTGCCGTTTTCATTCAAGGCGATCCAACTGCCTCCCGCCTCACTGTCTTTAGGGTAGATTAAACGGATACCGTCATGCAAATAAGATTGCGGTGGCAGTGCCTTTTTACGGAATGTTTTTTCATCCCTGTTTGATGTAATAAATTTTTTTTCACCAGCTGGAATATAAGTAACGGTGCACATCTGCCTGAGACTTATGAATGAAATATTTTTTGCCAGTTAGCATCAGCTTTTGCCTTAAGATTTAACTCATCTTTATTCCAACTCTTCAAAGTGTTATTGAAATACTTATTATAAAATAAATATAGCCTGCCATTCATGATTTTAAAAGTTGAAGGATCAATTTCTACCTTTTCGCCTGATTTTCCCATCGCATATGCACACCACCCTCCATACTGAGGCTCATAAGCAGTCGGATCTTTCAAAAAAGCATTTTTATTTTCAACAGATGAGAAACAATAAGTAACATCAAGATACGAAACAGATATGTCGCTTTTACCCTTTACAGCCATATTTTCTTTAAAATATGCGACAGGATCGTAACCCTGTACAGCAACACTCTTTTCAAGATTGAAATTTTGTTTGCGAAGCATGTTTGCACCTTGTGCAAATCCTTTTACACTTAACATTGACAAAAACATAATTGAAATGAGAACCGGTTTCATAATACCTTTTTTAACTTTTATGTATTGATTATTTTCTATAAAACTAATCATGAACTAAAGTGGAGAGTGTCGCCTGCATGACAGTGTAAAAAGTTATTAACTTTTAAGCTGAAGGAGCAAGCGGGTTGCAACAAGCACTGCAGTACTAAAAGAATCGATAATGTAGTGTTGAATCATGAAGGAATTTTAGCCAAAATAATTTTCGGGCTTTACAGAAAATGTCGTGTATTTAACACTGCTAAATTTTTTAATTGACAATAATTGCAATCAGCAGAACAGGGCCCGAATATTGACCGGACTATTTACTTTTTATTTTTAAAATGAAAATGAAGCTTCACCTAATAATGAAAATAATTGTAGTGATACTTGCCGTGTGGATTATCCTGGCTCAAAGCTGTATGCGTTTCAGGATATCGGATGACGAAGCGATTTCAGAGTTCAACAAAGCTGGTGTAGTGTTGCAAAGCAGCACAGTAACTATAAACAGACATCATCTGCATTATGTTTATTCCGGTGATGATACTTTACCTGTTCTTGTATTTGTTCATGGTTCCCCGGGAAGCTGGAGCGCCTTTGAAAATTATTTAAAAGATCGTGAGCTGCTGAAACACTTTCACATGGTAGCTATTGACAGACCTGGTTTTGGATACAGTGATTACGGCAGTGCAACACATTTAAATGAACAGGCAAAGCTGATCGGCTCTTTATTATATCAGATAAAAACGGATAAACCCATGTTCCTTGTGGGACATAGCCTCGGTGGTCCCCTGATTGTTGAACTCGCCTATAATAATCCTGGTCTTATTAATGGTCTTGTAATACTTGCAGGGAGTATGGATCCGCAGGAAGAAGACAAAGAAACATGGCGCAGTATTTTATCATATTCGCCCTTGCGGTATTTTATCCCCGGTGCCATGCGTCCAAGCAATGATGAATTAATGTACTTTAAGAAAGATATTTTGGAAGTACCTCACATGCTTTCGCAAATTAAATGTCGCGTTTACATCTTGCATGGCGATCACGATTCACTCGTGCCTTATGAAAATGCTTTGTATGCGAAAAGGAATTTGGTCAACGCCAAATCTGTTGAACTTATTACTCTTAAAGGAGAAGATCATTTTATTCCCTGGACAAATTATGATGACATAAAAAAAGTCTTACTCCGGTTGAATAAATAATTTTTAGGTCAGAAGCTTTGGCACTTATGGCTTCGTTCCTTATATCACTCCCTTCATAATGTTGCGATCATCAAGTATTCGAATCCCTTTGTCAAAATTTCACCAACAGAGACCCGTTAAAACTAAATTTGTATCAAAAAGAATACTATGAAAATGCAACGTATTGCCTTGACCGTGACAGTCATCAACCTTGTGCTCATGGTTGTATTGCTCACAAAAATGAATCCTGTCAAGGCACAAAAAGAGCAAGAAAAATTACAGGTGCTTCGGGGCAGTGGTTTGGAGATCACAGATAACCAGGGAAAGATACGGGCAAGCATTACTTTTCATGACGCTGTAGTAAAAGATGGCGTAACATATCCCCCCGGAGTTTTGTTGAGATTGATCGATACCAAAGGACAACCGTCTGTAAAAATAGGCGCATCGGAAGATGGCGGAGGACTAAGCTTAGCCAACGAATCACAAGGATATATACAACTCATAGCAAAAGAAAACGGGGGCTTTCTTAAAATAAAAAATGCTGATGGAAAGGAGCAGGTGATAAAACCATAATTGTTAACCGGAAAGAATGTATTGTTGATCAGTAACAACAACGGCAAAAGAATAGGAAACTGCAGTCTGGATCTGCAATTTAAGTTTCCATCAGTTATAAATAAATTGGATTAAATTTTTTTATAAATCTTTATATCTCAAAAAAAATCACCATTGAAATGGCGATTGAAAAATTCATTTATAACAATACGTTAGTTTTCACTAAACGCTTTTTCAGCGGCAGCAGTATTGTAGTAAGCGCGCCCTGAAACAGGAATTCCATTTTTAAATTTCCATACCATCGACCATTCAAGCAAGGCGCTTTTTCCTGTTTTTTTCGATTCAAAGCCATGTTTTCCTTCAGCTACCACCATATCACCTTCGCTTACATAATCATCCACTTCCCATACGGTTGTATTTGTGCTTCCGTCAAGCTTCCTGAAAAAATCCATCATGCCTGTTCTGTTTTTATGTATGCCGCCAAATGGAACTACCGCCGGATCAGACGGGTCCTGCCAGGTAAAGTCTTCTGAAACATTTTCAATGATAAAGGGAATGTTCCCTGTTGCAAAAGCATCATACAGTGCTTTTAAAGTTTCTTTTGTTGTCATAGAATTTTAATTTATAGTTGGTTTTTAAATACACATATTAAAAGATGCAACTCTTAATATTTACTTCATTGTTTAAAACTCAACACAAATAATACGTTTAAATATGCTGTATGGATTTTTTAAGAAAAAGTTTTTTGAAAAAACTGAGGCGTAGGGCACAATTATTTACGCACTTGCTCATAAGACTTCCGAATGTACAAGCGAGTGATGCCAATATGAATCGGCTTTGGCGCCACAACCGCTCAAATAGCAGTACAAAAGTCAAGTACAAAAATAAACATCCTACTTCTAACATCGAACATCCAACAATTTCTCCTCTCCGTCATCCACACGACAAAGATTTTTTTCACTTCATCGTCTATTTGTGTTGTGAAGCTGCAAGCCATGAGCTTTGAGCTTCGAGCAATAAAACAGCAAACGATAAACAATAAACGAATGAATCATTACGATATCATCATCATCGGTACCGGTAGCGGTGGCAGCACGATGGCTTATAAGCTTGCACCGAGCGGCAGGAGGATTTTGATTTTGGAACGCGGCGGATTTATTCCGAAAGAAAAAGAAAATTGGGACGCACATGAAGTGGTAACTGTTGGCCTTACCGCCCGAATGATGAATGGCTTGATGAAAATGATAAACCGTTTAAACCTGATTGCTATTGTTATGCAACAATACCGGTATTCCTAATACATTTATTAATCACTAAAAACGTGAGAACAGAAAAAGTGTTTGGGAATTGAATGGTTATAAAAACAAACTTTCAAGCTGGGATATATTGGCAAACTAGCTGCTATCGCGGTTTTAAGAACAGCATTAAATTATTTTTTGGAGCGAAAGTTGAAGCGCATGGCCGAGTTGGTTCCAGCCAATAAATATGTATAGCTCCGGTAATATTTCAATTGCAGAAGCCAAACATTTCAATTCTGCTGGACATCCTCATCGCTGTCCTGAAAGTTCTGTTTCTCTCATATACCGAAACAAGGAAAAGCGACGAGACTGCATTTTTATCTTTCGCCCCAGTAAAAAAATATCTATTTACAAATTTTCAAGCGCTTGTTCCAGGTCACTCAGGATATCTTCAATATTCTCCATACCGGTGCTCATTCTTATCAAGCCATCAGTAATACCGAATTGCAAACGTTCTTCTCTCGAAACTCCATAATGACTCATTGATGCAGGATGAGATATTAATGTATCCACTGTTCCAAGAGACACGGCACGCACACACATCTGTAACCGATCGATAAATTTTTTTCCAGCTTCCAAACCTCCTTTTAATTCAAAACTTAACATAGCACCAGGGTGTTTCATTTGTTTTTTTGCGATTAAATGATCAGGATGCGATTCAAGCCCGTTATAATTTACCCTTGCAATTGCATTGTGCTGAGACAAGTAATTTGCAACCGCCACAGCATTGCTGCAATGCCTGTCCATTCTAACTTCCAGCGTCTTCATGCCCTGTATCAAAAGAAACGCATCAAAGGGATTGCTGTTGCCTCCAAGTAATTTATACCACTTGTACGCCTTGTTGTTCATGAACTCCAGGTTTCTTCCCAGCAGCACACCGCCAATAGCTGTACCATGACCGTTTAAAAATTTAGTCGTGGAGTGCATTACAAAATCTACATTATATTTAAAAGGTTGCTGCAGGTAAGGAGTTGCAAAAGTGTTATCGACAGAAACAATAATATTACGCTCCTTTGCAAGTTTTGTCACCGCTTCGATATCAACGCATTGAATAGTTGGGTTGGCAGGTGTTTCAATATGTATCAATTTAATTTCATGGTGTTGCCGTAACGCGTCTTCTGCTTTATTGATATCTCTCATATCAACGATCACAGGCTCAATTCCATTTTGTGCAAGCACTTTATGAAGCAGTTCGTGTATGCCGCCATACAGCGAATAGTGAGATAATATCTTATCACCAGCTTTCAGATTACTCATGAGCAATGTTGTCATAGCAGCCTGCCCGCTTGCATGCAGTAAGGCTTTTAATTGCAATGGTTTTTCTTCGCCATCTTTTATATTGAATGATTCGAGTG
Organism: Chitinophagaceae bacterium; assembly: GCA_036558585.1. GTDB lineage: Bacteria > Bacteroidota > Bacteroidia > Chitinophagales > Chitinophagaceae > DATBFI01. The sequence goes on along the minus strand of DATBFI010000090.1, from coordinate 5,105 downwards.
CAGCTATCGTTTCTTCGGCTACTTTAAAAGTGGGATTGCCCCAGCGGCTATAGATATATCCTTCCTGTTTTCCTGAAAAGCGCTCCATGCCTTGTTCTGCTGTATCGAATGTAAAAGTAGATGTGGCATAGATAGGCGTGATATGTGACGAATCAGAAAAATGTTTATTGCCGGTATGTATCGCAACAGAACTAATTCCTTTGAATAAAAAGTTATTGTAAGACATAAAAATTTGTTGTGACTTGAAAATGCTTATTACTTTTATTGTGATCCAATTGGAATTCAAAAGTAACCGAAAACCATGAAGGAAATTTTGCAGCAATACTCATCGTATAATTACTGGGCTAATGAAAGACTGCTACATCTTGTGCTTTCACTCGATGAAAGTTTACAGAAACAAATTGTACCGGGCAGCTTTCCTACTCTTTATTCAACCTTCCTGCATATCTGGGAAGTAGAAAGTATCTGGTGGCAACGCATTAAATTACAGGAACGAATTATTGTGCCGGGCGAATCTTCCAATCCCCATATGAAAGAAGTGGCTGATGGACTGCTTAATCAGTCCAAACAATGGGAAACATGGGTGCACAGCGCAACCGAAGCATCCCTTGAGCATGTGGTTGCATACTATAACAGTAAAAAAGAATATTTTAAAAATCCTGTATGGAAATCATTGATGCATTTATTTAACCACGGTACATATCATCGCGGCCGGGTAGTTATGATCTTGCATAATCTGAATATTATTAAAATTCCCAACACAGATTTTATTGGGTGGAGCAGGAAGAAGTGATTTTGCCGCTAGGGAGCTTTTGCCTCTCCCCTGCTAATGTCACTACTTTTTTTATGTTATGGCAACAAATTTGATTATTTGTTTATAACCAAACATGAAATAATATGGTTAAACGTTTTTCTTTTGTTGTTGCTTTGCATATTTTATGTCTCCTGTGTTTACATGCACAAACGAACAATTCCTCAACAGCATTCTCAAAAAGCAAGCAGCATGTAACTATTTGTAACCTTGTTTATGGAGGGAATGTACAGGCAATATCAGAAGATGCTCCCATTGTTTTATATATTGATGACAGCATTTCCCATCAAAAAATCCAGCTTATTTTCTCAAAAAAAGTGAGAAAAAAATTCTCTTATGATCCTGAAAAAAAATTACCGGATCATCAGGCATGTGTTTCAGGAAGAGTAACGAATCAAAATGGAGAGCCGGCCATCATTATTACTAATGAAAAACAAATTGAAACAAAAGATTGAGCCTCTTTTACCGCAAAAAATCTTTTCTTTCTTTTTTTAAACTCCTGAGCATTTCTCCAAAATTTTGCCTTTTCGATAAAGCATTAACCGCCCGGGCAATACGTTTGGTTTTTGTTTGTTCTGTTTTTGCGCTTTCAATCCATTTTGAAAAATAATTTTGATTGCCCTTTGTAAGGGAATAATAATACTCAAAAGCTTTTGGTTCATCTTTTAAACACTCAACAAAATCAGCGGGAGGCTTTATTGGATTTGTATCAACCTCCAGTCTAACGGTGAGGATTGATCCCTGACTTTTTTTAATTCCTTTCCTTATCGTTGCATTTAAAGGCATCATAAAATTACCCTCACCGATCGGCAGTAGTGCAACTCCTTCAAATTTATAATTATCCAAAAGGCCCTTACAGCGAAAGGTTTTTTTATTGCCGGGAACTAATTGCTGAACAATGTCCGCCGGAATGATAATGTATGTCCATCCCGTTTTCTCACCCATCTCTCCGGCTTTTTCTATAATAACTGTGAACTGAACCATTCATCAAACTTATAAATTCCCGGTGACCAACAACAAAAAATAGTTTTTACAAAGTATTGATAAAAGAGTGAGGATAAAAAGAAAACCGCTGTTGCAAAAAACGTCAGCAGCCTTTGCCTAAAAATTTTTATTTATCGAAGACCTGGATCATTGAATGTATCACCCTGGCTGATGTCACCGGTAGTATAACCTTTTTTAAACCAGTACATTCTTTGTTCGGAAGTTCCATGTGTAAATGCATCGGGTACTACATATCCCTGGGATTCTTTTTGCAACCGGTCATCGCCAATTGCATTAGCTGCATTTAATGCTTCTTCGATGTCACCCGGCTCGAGGTTGTTTTTATATTGTTCAGTATAGTGTGCCCACACTCCGGCAAGAAAATCTGCCTGCAGTTCAAGCTTAACAGACAACCTGTTTCCCTCAGTTTCGCTTCCCCGGGCACGCATTGCATCCACCTTTCTTGTAATTCCCAATAGATCCTGCACATGATGTCCTACTTCATGTGCAATCACATAAGCCATTGCAAAATCACCTCCCGCACTGAAACGGTTTTTCATTTCATCAAAAAAAGAAAGATCGATATATACCTTCTGGTCGGAAGGGCAGTAAAAAGGACCGGTAGCAGCACTTGCGAAGCCACAGCCCGATTCTGTGGATCCTGTAAACATCACAAGCGTAGGCTCAGCGTATTGTTTATTCATTTCGCTGAATAATTTATTCCACACATCTTCAGTATAGGCAAGCACCGTCCTGGTAAATTTGGAATATTCATCGTCCAACTGCTGGGATTGTGGAGTTTGTTGTACCTGTGATGCCGGATTATTGTTGAGAACCTGGCTTGGATTTCCTCCCAGCAAATAAATGATCAGCCCGATAACAAGAGTGCCGATCCCGCCTCCAACTGCAATATGACCGCCACTTAATCCCCTGCGGTCTTCAATATTGGTACTTTCCCGGTCGCCTGCCCAACGCATAGAATTAAATTTATTAGGTTTATAAACAAAAAGAACGCCAGTTACGATTTGAAAACTTGTTTTATCAAATTTACTCCTTAGTTGAATGAAAAGAGCATAAAAAATTATGTGCCAGGCTATTGATTATCTATTGAACTTCTGTTGCGTCGCACTCGTGTGCAGCTGGATCATGAATGAGCGAAGATAAATTCCTGCATCAGCATAAGATTAAATTTCAGCACGGGATTATTTCTTATTACATGGGTTACTTAATTTCAATTTCTCATTAAATAAACATTATGCCAAAACGCAGTGCAGGATTATTGATATACAGATACAACGCTGAAAATGTCGTTGAGGTATTGCTTGTTCATCCGGGCGGGCCGTTTTTCACAAAGAAAGATACAGGCGTATGGAGCATTCCAAAAGGCGAATATGAAGAGGGAGAAGATGCTTTGGAAGTGGCCAAAAGAGAACTGGAGGAAGAAACAGGAAATACAATAAACAACGGAAATTTTATTCGACTAAAACCAGTAACTATTAAAAGTGGGAAGCAGATTAGCGCATGGGCTGTTGAAACAGATTTTGAAAAATGTTTTATCTGCTCTAATAATTTTGATATGGAGTGGCCACCCAAATCAGGAAAAATGCAAAGCTTTGCCGAAGTAGATAAGGCGGACTGGTTCTCAATAAAAGCGGCAAAAGAAAAAATTAACCAGGGACAATTACCCTTGCTGGATGAATTGGTTGAAATGTTGAAGAAATAATTATGCTGTATGGTCAGATTACTTACCGCTTCTAAAAGCTTTGTATGCATTAATTAATCCGTTCGTTGATGAATCGTGTGACAGAATCTGTTTTTCATTTTCAAGTTCCGGCAAAATCTTTCCTGCAAGTTGCTTGCCCAATTCCACACCCCATTGGTCAAAACTGAAAATATTCCATATAACACCCTGCACAAAAATTTTGTGTTCATACAATGCGATCAGACTGCCCAACGATTCGGGTGTAATTTGTTTTACAAGAAATGAGTTAGTTGGCCTGTTCCCCTTGAAAACCTTGTATGGCAGCATTTTTTTTATTTCTTCTTTTGTTTTGTCAGCCTGTGTTAATTCTTCTTTTACTTCCTCTTCAGGTTTTCCTGTCATCAATGCTTCTGTTTGGGCAAAAAAATTACTCAGCAATTTTACATGATGATCGCCAATAGGGTTATGGGTAATCGCAGGAGCAATAAAATCACAGGGTATTAAAACTGTTCCCTGGTGAATCAATTGATAAAAAGCGTGCTGCCCGTTTGTTCCCGGCTCACCCCAAATAACGGGACCTGTAGCATAATTAACCTCACTTCTGTTGCGGTCGACGTACTTGCCATTGCTTTCCATATTGCCCTGTTGAAAATAGGCCGCAAAGCGATGCATATATTGGTCATAAGGTAAGATAGCTTCTGTTTCGGTATTATAGAAATTAGTGTACCATATACCGATAAGCGCCATAATTACGGGAATATTTTTTTCAAACTTTTCGGCTCTAAAATACTTGTCAACAGTATAGGCGCCTTTAAGCAATGATTCAAAATTCTCAAAACCAATTGTAGCTGCAATGGATAATCCAATAGCACTCCATAACGAATACCGGCCTCCAACCCAATCCCAAAATACAAACATATTTTGCGGATCAATTCCAAATTTCTTTACAGCTTCTTCATTGGTACTTAAAGCAACAAAATGCCCTGCAATATGCTTTTCATCTTTTGCGTGTTCAAGAAACCATGTACGGGCAGTATGCGCATTGGTCATCGTTTCCTGGGTTGTAAAAGTTTTGGAGGCAACCAGGAATATTGTTTCATCGGGAGTAATTTTTTTAAGGGTTTCAACAATATGTGTTCCGTCAATATTGCTTACAAAATAAGGCTGAATACCTTTTTTCCAGTATGGTTTCAGCGCCTCTGTAACCATCAGCGGGCCAAGATCGCTGCCACCAATGCCAATGTTCACGATGTATTTGATTGATTTTCCAGTATAACCTTTCCATTTACCACTGTGTATTGATTCGCAAAATTGTTTCATCTGCTCAAGTACTTTGCGTACTTCGGGCATCACATCAACGCCATCACTGTAAACAGGTTTATCAGAAAAGTTGCGCAATGCCGTGTGTAATACAGAGCGATGCTCCGTTTCATTGATCATTTCCCCGCCAAACATGGCTTCTATTGCGGCCTTTACATCACATTCTTCTGCAAGAAGCAGTAGCAGTTGCATTGTTTTGGCAGTGATGATATTTTTAGAGTAGTCGAACAGTATATCATTAAAGCGGAGTGAAAATTTCTGAAATCTTTCAGGATCATTCTCAAATAA
>DATBFI010000089.1:0-3570 GCA_036558585.1 Chitinophagaceae bacterium | reverse complement strand
TTTTGCCCTACTTTTGCCGTCCTTTCACCGGGTGGCAGTGATGGTGACTGTTGCCTGTTAGTTGAAATATCTTTTTTGAGTAAGTAAAACATTGATTATGAAACGTACATTTCAACCACACAGACGACGCCGTAAATCTGTACATGGCTTTCGTAAACGTATGCAAACTGCAAATGGCCGCAAGGTATTGGCCAGCCGTAGAAAGAAAGGTCGTAAGAAACTGAGTGTTTCCGATGAATTAAGATTGAAATAGCAAAAAGCTGTTTTCAGCGATGTGAAGTATATTTGAAGCCTCATAAATAATTGAGGCTTTTTGTTTTAATTATTTGTTTAATTAATGGACAAAACATTTTCATATGGAAGAAAGGAAAAACTTAAAGGCAGGAAAATGATTGAACAGCTTTTCAGCAAGGGAAAATCTTTTACTGTTTTTCCCATCAAGATATTTTACCTGCAACCCGGTACACCACTTGATTTTTCCGTGAAAGCAGGCGTTGGCGTAAGTGCACGGAATTTTAAAAAAGCGGTTGAACGAAACAGGATAAAACGTCTCCTGCGGGAGGCTTATAGAACAGAAAAATTATCACTGCACCTGTATCTTAAAGAACATAACACGCAGCTAATTATGTTTCTTTTGTACACAGATAAGTTATTACCCGATTATGCTGCGTTAAAGGCAAAAATGCCCTTGTTATTTGAGCAACTTATAAAGCGATTGAATGAAGCAGGTGTTGCAAATACTTAGTTATCCTTTTATCCTCCTGATAAAATTTTATCAGTACGTAATTTCTCCTGTTCTTGGCCCCAAATGCAGGTTTACTCCTACCTGCTCTCAATACGCAATCCAGGCACTCAGAAAGTTTGGTTTAATTAAAGGCTGCTGGCTTGCTGTAAAAAGAATCTCCCGATGCCGGCCGGGGGGCGGTAGCGGGTATGATCCTGTACCATGAAAAGGCTGATTGTACAGCAACCTTTTTAACTGCCATAAAAAATTTGTCTTTTACGATCTTCCCGGTCTTTCCAATGGTGTCCAGATATCTGCCGGTAATCACGTTGCTACGCATTTAGTAAGTAAAGTTATAATGCCCTAACAACTATTATTACGTCATCACCCACAGCAAACTTTTGTATAGTATACAGCTTGATCAAATCTTCAATCCCGTAAAGGATATATGTAAATCTGCCAGAGCACTAACCTGGATTAATTTACCAAAGAATGATTATTGAGTTTGAGGCTTATTAATATGAACATCCCGAACTTTAGCTTCCTGCACCACTTCAGGATCATGGGCACATACGAATAACCCAACTAATACTTCACCAGACAGATTAGGCATTTCATGCGAACCTACTATTTGAAGTGGTTCACCCTTATGTCCGACCTTCATGGTAAATGTTTTACCAATTCGCTGAAGTTGAATTACCTCGAATTTTTTTTGCGGGAAAAATATTTCTCCTTCCGGATCCCTCATGCTGTCGCCCTTGTTCACGCGCCACTGTAATACCGTAAGACCATCACCGTGAGATACAGCGCTAATATGTGCGGCGTTATCATCAGTGGACTCTCTTACCATCCAGCCGATTTTCCGGTGACCATTACCATTTTCACCTGCGAATTCAAAATTTGCAGTAAGAACAAAATCATCTTTAAGCTTTTTGTAAGCATATTGAAATTCATCCTTGTCGAACCAGATATTGTACCCGGAGCCCTTGATAATATATGTATTTGAGGATTTGTCATATTGAGCTGATCCTGCATTTTTAGGATTACCTATATCTGTATGGTGTTCAAATATTCCAACCGAATTTGTTTGTGTATATGCAGAACCGTAAAACAGGAAAAGAAAAACAGATAAAAGTTTCATACTAATAATTTCAAAAGCTGTTCGAAACTGAAATTCCACATATCACTTCATTACATCCGTGTTGCTTATAAAAGCTATCCTTTTACTATCCGGAGACCATGAGGGTGTATTAATAGATCCCTGCCCGCCATATAAATAAGCGATAACTTTAGCTTCACCGCCTGAAGCAGGCATCAGTCGAATGTATACGTGTTTGTAAGGAGGATGTATTCCCGGCTCAACTTCTTCTTTTAAAAAAGATAAAAAAACGATCCATTTTCCATCGGGGGAAATATGGGCAAACCAATTATTAAAATCATCATTGGTTATTTGTTCTTGCCCGCTACCATCAGGTTTCATTCGCCAAATCTGCATAAGACCTGACCGAACTGAGTTAAAATAAATATAGTTCCCGTCAGGAGAATATTCCGGCCCGTCATCAAGGCCTTTTGTATCTGTGAGACGCACTTCTGCTCCCCCATTTGCAGGAATTTTGTACACATCATATTCGTCGTTACGCGAGCCACAAAAAACAAGACTGCTGCCATCGGGAGACCAACCATGCAGGTAAGATGGTCCTTTTGGCGTAATTTGTTTTGGTTCTCCGCCGGTGACAGGCACAGTGTAAATAATAGAACCTCCCAGCTCCTTTACTGAGCTGCTCAAACCCAGCATTTTGCCATCAAATGAAAGCACGTGATCATTGTTGTTATTTTTCACATTGCCGGTATTTAATAGTTGCGGAGTACGTGTGGTGAGGTCGAATTTATAAATAAGGCCTTTATAATCGTTAAATATAAGGCTTTTCCCATCTGAAGTCCAGTTGGGAGCTTGTATAGAATAAGGCACATTATATATTATCTCCCTTGCACCGGAAGCTATTTCTAACAGTTCAAGATTGCTGCCTAAAGTCATCTGGGTTCTCTGATCAGCAATGCCGTTAAAAGGAACGGTGATTCTCACATTGCCGAAAACACCTGTTTCAAGCATGTCTGAATTATGAGAACCTACAAAAAGGCCAACGTAAACTTCGTCGCCAAGATCAATATCAGAAATAGTATCTGTTTGAAAAGGTTCTCCATATATTGCTGCACGCATCACATATTGATTTCCTTTTCTTTCAAGCTGCAGAATATTAGCTTTGGTAATTTTGAGTTTGTGCTCCTCTGTCTGTGCTCCGGCAGTTCTCCTGAATTGAAGAGAAGTTAAGCCATCGCCATGTTCTACTGCATTAACATGAGGAGAATTTCCATCAAGACTTTTGCGCACCATCCATCCCACTTTGCGATGATAGTTAACCCAATTCCCCAAAAATTCTGCCCGTGCATACAGAATAAAATCCCCTTTCATTTTTTTCCATACAAACTGAAATTCATCATGATCACCCCAGATATTATATCCTGCTCCGGAAATCACGTACTGTTGGGTTTGTGGTATATAAACAGCCGAACCTGGTTTCACACCGGTTCCTATATCTCCATGTGCGTCAAAAATACCTACAGCTTCTTTTTGTGAAAATGCAGAAAAACACAGGAAAGCAACTGAAACAAAACTGGGCATTTTCAGAAAATAAGATTTGTTCATGGGAAGATTTTAAGAATGAATAAAAATTATTTTAACCAAATATACGCTGGCTATCCGTTTATGGGCCTCAGAATTATCATTAATGCTAAATGGAACCATATCAATCGTTTAACAATTTCAGTGTTTTTAGAACTATACTTCT
>DATBFI010000088.1:0-3496 GCA_036558585.1 Chitinophagaceae bacterium | reverse complement strand
GCTTTTCGCCCCGGGAAGCCTGGCAAAATAAAACCTTTCGTAAAGGGCCCTGTTACATTCACGGGCAATAAAACCGTTTCACAGGGTGTGCCCAGCACGATCATTTTTAACTATGATGTCAGTAATGTAGAGGCCGATAGTTTCTTTTTTCAACAGGCGTGGAATGAAATGGAAAAAGTAAAGATTGATCCCAAAGAGCATTATTACTCCAACATATATTATTACCCAGGTTTTCACAAAGCCAAATTAATAGCCAATGACTCTGTTATAAAACGCTTTAGAGTGCATATTACAACAAATGGCTGGCTGCCACTGGTGCGTTATTCATCTATGGATAACATGCCGGTATATATTAAAAACAACCAATCCATAGGCAATGGTGCATTGCATATCACCCGGAATGATCTTACTTCTTCGGATGTAAACACTGAAAAAGATTTTATGCTTAGCTATTTTAATGTGCGGGAGTTTGAAAATACATACAGCGATAATTTTTCTTTAGATACAAGAATTGTATGCGATAGCAGTAATACTATGCCCTGCCCCGCTTTTCAACTGACAATCATGTGCGAAGAAAATATCTTTTTTGTGGGCCTGATGGGAAAAGGATGTGAGCGTAATATCGCCATTAAAATGGGCGAAGTCTATCGTGATGGCACCAACAGTGATCTTTCTGCGTTTGGCCGCGATCTTTATAAATGGCAACACCTTCGAATACAAGTTGCGCGTAAACAGGCTACGATTTATTTAGATGAGCGGCCTGTTCATACCATTACTTTTAAAAATAATTTTGGTAAAGTGGTAGGACTCGTTTACACCTTTGCGGGCACGGGGGCAGTCGATTATTTGAAATTAAAGAATGGGGAGAACAAGCTTGTTTACGAGGATAATTTTGATGAATAGACTTTCCCGGACAGTTATATAACATGAGAAAATTAGTTTTAAAACTGTCCATCGTATTGACATGCTTAAGAAACGCTAATACATCTGGTTATGTTTACAGGCCGGAGGTGACTTATGATGAACGTGATTATAATCGTGAAACCATCAAAGCAATTTTTCATAGGTAAAATCGACATTAAAGGATGAGTATGAAGTTTGCAAACTTCGCCCGATGTATACAGAAGTTGATAACTTCATTTACGGCCGATGCTTATGGAATAAAAAAATTGTTTACTTTATAACATTAGCTCCATGCTGAATATTACCAGCATTCAGCCAGGCAGTGAATGTTAATATCCGCTCCTCATATTCATAACCTGAAATCACTTTGTAATGACAACCTTATCTGATAATCTTGAAAACAAAATTCAGGGCACCTGGTGGCTATTATCACGTGAAGATTATACCAGGGATGGACAGAGAAAAATTGATCCTGTTTTAGGCCCGGACCCGATAGCTATTCTTGTTTATGCCGACAATCATTTTGCTGCACAGTTCATGAAAAAAAATAGAAATGCAGATTCAATCACGCAAGTATCCAATGCAGGACAAAATAACACTGCAGCTATCGGGGGCTATGATGCATACTTCGGAACTTATGAAATAGATAAAAAAACGGGTCAGGTTGCGCATACGCTTGTAGGGTCTATAAACCCGGCAAATATTGGAATGACTGTTTATAGAGATCTCCGGGTAGAAGATAATAGATTAACTATTAAACTTGACACAACTACACAACAAGGAGAACCTATTACACGAACGCTGATCTGGAAAAGGATTAAGTAAAAATTTTGACAGATCTCTTTTTTCACACAAGCAATCATTTCATATGAAGTTTGACAAAGCGATTCTCATTTTATATTCTAAAGACGTCTCCAAAAGCATTGCTACTGAGAAGAGAAATTTACGTTATGCACACTCAAAAAAATAAGATGAAACACGGAATGAAAGAACTCATCGAGAATAAGAATTATGAAGGGATCAGGCAGTTGCTTGCAAATGATCCAGCTCTTGCCAATGAAGGTATAACTATACCCTATGATAATAAATGTATATATAAAGCTCACCCGCTGCACCGGGTTTGTGATGCTGTTTTTGTAAAAAAAATGACGGATCAGGAAGCTATTGAAATTGCAAAAATATTTTTAGATTTTGGAGCCGATATCAATGGCAGTAAAATTAAAGAGAATGAGGATACACCACTCCTTGCTGCTGCCAGTCTCCATGCAGAGCAACTGGGTATTTTTTATATAGATAATGGCGCAGATATTCATTATTCAGGCAGGCATGATGGCGCTACTGCATTGCATTGGGCAGCTTTTTGCGGAAGGGATAAATTGGTGGAAAAACTGATCCGGGAAAAAGCAGCAATTGATCAGCGGGACACATCTTATAATAGCACACCGCTTGGCTGGGCAATTCATGTATTGAGGACGGGCGATAAATTTAACACATATCACCAGTTGTCCTGTATCAAATTGCTCATAAAGGCAGGAGCAGATATCAGCAATTTAAATAATGAGGCAATTCAATATTTACATTTCTTAGCTAAAGATGATTCGGAACTAAAAAATCTGTTAAATCTTTGAGTTATAATTGCTCAACTATATGCCGCTGCCACAGCGTTATACAAATCACATTATGATAAAATTCATAACGACTATTCTGTTCGTCTTCATTTTGATGCAAACTTTTGGGCAGTCGCCAAAGAAATTGTCTGTTTACTTACAGACACAATTTAATCTTACAATATATGACAGGACAGCCGGAAATAATCCATGGGGCATTGGAATGGGAACACAGGTCTTTTTAAATAATAAAACAAAATTTAAACCTGTAATTGAATTTACAGCAGACACATATATCAGCGATGACAAAGTAGCAAGACTAAACCCGGACGGAAAAATCGCCGAGGATCTTGGAAATATGTTTAATCTCTTTGGAGGTGCATCATTTCACGCATCACAAAAATTATATCTTTCAATCATTGCAGGACCGAGTTTTATAAACGGACAAACATTGTTTGGTGTCAAGCCATCATTTGGTTTGTATTCCAGTCATCAAAAGTGGACAGGAAGAGTTTCATTTATCAATGTTTTCAATCGCGACAAAACGACAAAAGAAGATTTCGGAACACTCAGTTTCACGATAGGCAGAAAAATATTCTGACTTATCCCTATCCAAACAAAATACTGCCAACGGTCAATCAGGGGATTAGAATTTTACCCGGCGCTTATTATTATGTGTTTAAGGTTAATGGTGCAATGCTAACAATAAATCTGCAGGCAATTATTATTTAGCAAGATTTCTAAGATGTTCTTTTAAGGCCAATTATATTTTCGCGATCAAATAAAATAGCAAAACCGAAAACATTAAATATGAAAAAAGTTATTTGCGGCCTTTTCTTTCCTGTCATTTTAATTAAGGTTCATGCCCAAAATAATAATTCAGACATGGAACAGCTTAAAATCTTAAATGCAAAATTCATCAACAATTTTGTTACAAATGATACCACCGAGCACAGTAAAATCATTCATCAGGATTTTGTATGTAT
>DATBFI010000087.1:0-3703 GCA_036558585.1 Chitinophagaceae bacterium | reverse complement strand
AAATGAATTGGACAATCAGTTTGCACATCTAAAGCGACTGGTAAAAGAATACCTGGTTATTGATGAAGATATCACCATGGAAGTTTTAGTTGGACGTTTATTAAAAGAGCGGGGCGAAACTGTTACTACTGCTGAAAGCTGTACGGGAGGCTATATTGCGCATTTGATTACTTCAGTTCCGGGTTCATCAGTTTACTTTTCAGGCAGTGTGGTTAGTTATGATAACAACATTAAGAAAAATATTTTGAACGTTCGTGAAGACACATTACAAACTGCTGGAGCGGTTAGTGAGGAAACTGTTATTCAAATGTTGAAGGGCGTATTAAAAATTATGCAAACAAATTATGCAATTGCAGTATCGGGCATTATGGGGCCTGATGGCGGCACGCCAAACAAGCCGGTTGGAACTGTATGGATCGGTGTTGGAAATGGTCAGAGCATTGAAACAAAAAAAATGCATTTTCGGTTTGACCGAAAAAGGAATATTGAATTAACAGCAATTAATGCTTTGAATCTTTTACGCTTATTCATTCTAAAACAGAGTTAATCTGATTTATTACCTTTGAAGCCCCTGTCCCCAAAGAGAGTAAGAAATTATGTGCAAGCTGAAAACGGTTCAAAAGGTAAGGGTGCCACGCCGCCCGTACCTGTACGTTCAGGTGAGCAAAGAGAAGATCAATAGATGAAAGTTCGGCTCGAAAAAATAAAAATTATATAAGCGCTTATATAAATCAGAAATCGTAAATCTAAAATAGAAAATCCACATGGCCCTCGTTGATCTTGTAATGCCCAAAATGGGTGAAAGCATAATGGAAGCTACTATATTGAAGTGGCACAAGAAACCCGGCGAAACCGTTAAGCAGGATGAAACTGTTCTTGATATAGCTACCGATAAAGTGGATACCGAAGTGCCTTCAACTTCTGCGGGAACAATAAAAGAAATTTTATTTGATGTGAACGATGTGGTACCCGTGGGCGCTGTTATTGCGCGCATTGAGACTGAGACCTCTGTCGAACAGGAGTCACCAGCTGAAGCTCCTGTTGATGAACCTGATTCTGTAATAGAAGAGGAAGTGCCTTATGTTCCCAAAAAGCCTGTTGTTGCCCCATCAGTAAATGGTAACCGCTTCTATTCCCCGTTGGTATTAAATATTGCTAACAGCGAGGGAATAAGTTTAAGTGAACTGGAAACAATACCCGGGAGCGGTAACGAAGGCCGGGTTACGAAAAAAGATATTCTTCAGTATGTGCAGGATAAAAAAACAGGAAAGATAAAGGAGACGAAATACAAGCCACAAGAACCAGGAGAACAGTTAACAGAAAGAAAAAAAGACGAGGTAAGGCAACCTGTATATGAAACGCCTGCAACAATCGAGCGGCAACCTTATGAAGACAATGTAGAGATAATCGAAATGGACCGTATGCGTAAACTTATTGCACGGCATATGGTGGAGAGCAAGCATACGAGTGCACATGTTACCAGCTTTGCAGAGTCAGATGTTACCAATATGGTTTTGTGGAGAGAAAAAGTAAAAGCCGAATTTGAAAAACGCGAGAACAGCAAAATAACATTTACACCAATGTTTATTGATTGCGTGGTAAGGATGATTAAAAAATACCCGATAATCAACAGCTCGGTGGAAGGAGATAGAATTATTATAAAAAAAGATATCAACATTGGCATGGCTACAGCTTTGCCGTCCGGTAATTTGATTGTACCTGTTATTCGCAATGCTGATCACTTAAATCTTGTCGGTCTTAGTAAAGTTGTAAATACATTAGCTGATAATGCCCGTAATAATAAATTAAAACCCGATGATACGCAGGACGGCACCTTTACATTAACTAATGTGGGAACCTTCGGAAGCATAATGGGCACTCCGATTATTAACCAGCCACAGGTTGCAATCCTTGCAGTTGGCGCAATTAAAAAACGGCCTGTTGTAATTGAAACAGACCAGGGTGATACAATAGGCATAAGACATATGATGTATCTTTCCCTCAGCTATGATCACCGCATTGTTGATGGCAGTTTGGGCGCATCATTTTTAAGCGCAGTGGCAAAAGAATTTGAAAGCTGGGATGTAGAGAGGGCATGGTAAGTATGCTCAATGATATTTGTAAGTAGTACGCAATAATCGTTTATCATACCTTTCCTTCATTCGTAAATATTAGCATACTTATTGTTGTTATTTTTGCGCTGCCATTTGTTGAATAAAGAATGAAGAGTACAAGAGTCCGCCTGAAACGGACAGAAGCTGTATAGAAATTCTGCAGATGGGTTTCTAAAATAAATAATAAATTAAACAATTGAGTCATGATTAAAACAGGTAACCCGGTAATAAGCATTTATACCGAAATGACACCGAATCCTGAAACAATGAAATTTGTGGCCAATAAGCTGTTGTACCCGGGCAAGAGTATTGACTTTCCCGATGAAACAACCGCGGGGCCATCACCCCTGGCAAAGGAATTGTTTAGTTTTCCTTTTATAAAAAGTGTTTTTATCGCGAGCAACTTTGTAACACTCACAAAAACTGCTGAAACAGAAGAGTGGCAGGACGTGATACCCACAATAAAACAGTTCCTGAAGGAATATCTTGAAATAGGCGGGCCAATAGTTAATGAAGAAGAAGTGGCAAGCATGCGTAAGGAAAGCTATGAAATTGCAGCCGATGACGACGATGTAGTAAAGAGAATAAAAGAGCTGCTGGATAATTACGTTCGCCCTGCTGTAGAAATGGATGGTGGTGCTATACAATTTAAAAGTTACGAAGCGGGTACGGTAAACTTAATGTTGCAGGGCAGTTGCAGTGGTTGTCCTTCCTCTATGATCACTTTAAAAGCCGGCATCGAAGGAATGATGAAGCGTATGATCCCGGAAGTAAAAGAAGTAGTGGCAGAGTCTGAATAATTTTTGTTGTGAATATTTTCAGGCGTCGCGACAATGCGGCGCTTTTTTATTTTTTTTATATAGAACGGTATGCTGATCCTATAAATGCAGACATAAAATCAGGATGAAACTTTAATAAAAAAATTGTTCTTTCACAATTTTTCCATTCTTTACTTCATATAAAGCCATTTCTTCGATGTTGGTACGGCCTTTTCCTTTCATGGTGGCATCTATACCGATGCCCAATGCAATAAAATTACCTGCAACAATGGGCTCAGTTGCATAAGTATTATGAATTTCTTCAATCATGTTTCTAAACTGGTCACCTTTCTTTATGATATCATCAAGCCCATGTACTGTTGAAAAAATTTTTGCATGTTCAGGCTCAATACTTACAGCATTATCAGCAAACAATTCTCTATGCGCCTGGTCATATTGCCCTGTGTGACAAAGTTCTGCAAGCCTGATAGCAATTTTATGAATGGTCATACATATTTTTTATAAAGTTAAAATAAGAACAGTTTTTTTGGTATTAGCTATTGTATAAATGGCGTCGCCTGCTTCCCGGTTAACCGGGATCCCTTCAGGGTTTCCGCTTTCCATTTGGCAATAGTACAGTCTCTGATTAATTCTCTAACGTATCTTCACTGCATGTCACTACAGGAAATATTTCAACAGTTTATTGAGGGAATGAAGAGCACTTCACTGCTTGAATATATCGCCGTATTTACCGGTATTGCCAGTGTGTGGTACTATAAAAAAGAGAATATTCTTGTGTACCCGGTTGGATTGATAAATACGATTATTTAT
>DATBFI010000086.1:0-9871 GCA_036558585.1 Chitinophagaceae bacterium | reverse complement strand
AGCTCTGATTCGATAATGTATTTAAAAAAGCGGTGTATTCACCTTGCTTCACCTCGTACTTCATTACAAAGAATTGCTTAAACCCTTTAGGGAATGAATCAGGTACTGTGCCGGTCATATCGCCGCGAAACTGAGGGAGGTCATTGTTAAAATAATTGACCGATCCTCTATTGTCACCTATTGAGATGGACCGCTCTGAGTTCACCAAAAACTTGCCTTTTGTCGCTGCATCAAATAAAGAGCTTTCTTTCCTTTGTTTTATAGGGTCCTCGTCCCCAATATAAAATTGCCCTCCTGGTATCTGCACCATTTCGATGGCAAACACATCACCGAATACAACATTATTGGAGAAATCTATGCTCGTAAGTTTGGATACATCGAAGTCTACTTTTACACGCCACGATACATTACCTCTGTATTGTTTTGATAAATAGATCAGGAGACCACCCTGGTGCGCTGGTACATAAAAGTCGGGGTTAACGTTATTCAGATAATTATAAAGCATTTTGTGTCCTGCTAACTTTACCTGCACAGGTTTATGACTTCTGGAATCATCCTGGTGACGTAGTTTAAAGAATACCCATGCGGCATCATAGTTCTTGTCATTTCTCCATGCGTTGTCCCAGGAAACAGTAAAATAAACGAAGAGGCTTTTTACAGAGTCTCTCATATTTCCGCTAAATGCAAAATTACTGATACGTATAGCTGAACCGTTGCTATGCGCGGCTATAAGCGTAAAAAGTAAAAAGCCTGACACCATCTTTAGTTTCCCGGCAAGGATCATGATTATGTTTTTTAACGAAATTATCTTATAGCGATTATAATTAAAAACTCGTCATAAAAAAATCAATTTTAACCATCTGCTCATTTCAGATACCTGTGAAATTTATTCATAAAATTACGCTGTTCATTATCCGCACCATGCCAACGGTGATTGATAATAGTACAATAGTGTCAAAATTGACTTTTCCCCGCCTTTGCAGGTGTTGTCACCTGCAAATTTATTGTCAATGATTTCGGTTGGTGACAACATCAACGGGGCAAAAAGAAACAAGTTTTGAGATTACAAGATTACTTGAAACAGACAAGCCCTATTTTTTACCAAATGAAAAAGACCGAAATACTTCGGTCCTTTCCTGTTTATCAACTCAGGTATTCAAAAATTCTCCACACACTTATTTCTTTACTGTTGTTGCAGTATTAGTTACGGCTTTCGTTTTTGGTTTTCCTTTATTGATCACCAGGACTCTTGCAGTTTGATAAGCAGTATAAAAATTGCGGTTTGAATCTTTCCTTGCTGCCATAAAACCATCAAGGCGAATTAATACCGGTCTTATGTTATCAATAGCCTGGCCGACATTAAAAGTGGCCGCTGATTTTTTACTGATCGCATTGCGTGGTGCAGTAATAAGATCATGGTAAGCAGCAATGAGCGCATTAAAGCTGGTCAGATCTGCTGCTGCAATTCCGTAATCTGCAAGGTTTGCAATATTGGCCTGTATGTTACCGCTTATTGTATTAAGCGTGTTGGCCAGTTCAGTATCACGCAACCTTTTAAAACTGCTGGGAGAATAATTAAATGTCTCGTACAGTGAATTGTTGCCAATATCCTTTGCATAACTCTTAACCGGCCCGATCAATTTGATCGCCGCTTCAATGGCAGAGCGTGCAGCTTCTTTCTTATCCTTTGCACTACCCGTAATTTTTCCTACCTGTAATTGAGTTGCTGAGTCAATAGCAGTGATAATGCTGTCAAGATCGGTTTTTGCAGTTTGAAAAGCTGTGACAGTTGAAACGACAGAGATATTATCGTTTAAAACATGCTGAACAGCCTTAGCCATGGATAATTGATTTTCCTGATAGTTGTTCATGAGGAAATGGTTTAGGGGTGAAAAAAATTATTAACAATGTAAACTAATTAAATTGGGAGTATAAGAATGGGAATTACGCTCCGTAAAGCACTTTTTAATCAAGGTATCCGTCCAATTGAATTGAAATTTGCTGCCGGGGCTGACGCAATTGCAGCTTTGGGTAAAGCAACCCGCTCTTCAACTGACGCAATTTCATCTTTGACGCATGAAATTGTATCTTGAGTCAAGGCAATCGCATCTCAATATAAAGCAATGACATCTCAATGCGAAGCAATGGCATCTCGATGCGATACAATGACATCTCAATGCGAAGCAACGGCATCTCAATACGAAGCAATGGCATCTCAATGCAAAGCAATAGCATCTCGATGCGAAGCAATGGCATCTCGATGCGATGCAACGGCATCTTTATGCGAAGCAACGGCATCTCTTAATAGGAATTGCATAAGCAGAAGGCAATATCGCAATGTATTTAGCCAAAATGCAAACCTGCAGGAGAGACCTTGCCGGGAGTGGAATGAGATTATTTATTAACTGCAAACCGGCAACTGTTTACAGGTAACCGGCAATTGAAAACTACTCACACAAAGGCCATTCTTTCCCAGGTTAATTACAGTATTAAGATCGCTCTGAAATATGGGGTCTTTCAATTCTGGTTTCATTTGCAACATCATCTATAAGATCAGCAATAACCAATACCTCAATTTCACCTTCGTATTTATCATCAAAAGGATGACTGAAATCACTTAACGCGAAATAAACAGAAAAACCTACTTCTCTCCCATCGACCCCTACCTGCTCACTAAGAAATACTTCTAACTGGTGATAATGATGGTCTGCATCAGTGAACTTGGCATAAAAGCCCCTGATGCATGCTTCTGCAGTTCTTACTCTTGAAGGAAATCTTACACTGGTTAACATACGTTGAGGACCTCCTGAAAAAGGAGGAAATTTTACATTAATAATTCTAAAGGATAGCATGGTTATTATTTTGGTGTAATCCAATATAATATTTTTTACCGGCTGTTTATAATTTCATATCTAACTTCCTGGTTTGCTCATTATTCATACCCGGCATTTTTAATATAATTGTATGTGTTATGTTGTACCTTTAACTCAATGTCGATATTGGCAGGAGATATTCATGTCAGGCATACAGGGTGAGCCCGCATTCACAATTCTTTCCTCTGAATGAGGACTGCACCATCCGCGCAGGAAGAAATTACTGTAAAGCTTTAAGATAAAAATGATGTTTGACATCGGTATTTTAAAGGAGGCCTATGATGACCTATGCTAAACTTCGTCCTTTGATGGAACCCCGGGCGGAAAACCTGGATCAAACCTTTCAAAGACTTGCTCATTCCCTCCGCGACTCGGGGAAAACTGCCACCCTCCAGTGTACGCTTATTGTAGGAGATTCACTCCGGCGCTGGACACTCGGCCTGAAAGGAAGTGATGCTCTCCTTCAGAAAGAGCCGGTGAAAAAGCCCGAGGTGGAGATCATTACCAGGGATACAACGTGGTGGGAAATAGCTGAAGGGAAATTATCACCGCTGGAGGCATTCACGCAAGGCCGTTTGCGGATCCTCGGCGATACTAAATTAGGGTCACATCTTTTAAAATTAGCAGCTGATGGCGGGGCTGCCTCAATCTGTAAAGAATAATATATGGCAATTGTTCAAACCACGGGCCAGGTAGAGTCCCTGAAAATCGCCAGCGGTTATGGGTTTGTGAATATCCGCAAAGACACTCCCGACGGACCTCCAAATGAGCTTCTCATTATCTGGTTCGGTGATCAGTCGCAGGGCCCTGCGGCACTCTTCACCACTGAGCTATCGATTGCGCTGGCGCGGGGTCTTCACGTAAGCCTGTCGCACGAAGAAGACAGCGCTTACATTGTACAACTGGTAGTTGAAGCTCCCGGGCCTTAGCAGCCCGAAGATGAATGTTTTGTGCTTATGAATAAAAAAAGTAACAGGGAGGATCGGGTTCGCCGGATCAAGGAGCGATATGCCGCTCACCTAAGGCAGTATCCGAATGTAACGGGACTGGGCGTTGGCCTCAGGGTAGTAAGGGGCCAGCGCACAAATGAAGTGTGCCTGCGTGTTTATGTACGCCGTAAACTGCCTGAAGCACAGCTGCAAACAACAGAGATCCTTCCCCGAACACTCGATGGTGTGCCTGTTGATGTGGTTGAGGGTGAATTTGTCTTTATGCAGGATGACGCGCCACCCTTGCCGCTGGAGCAGAGAGTTGCCCGTCGCTTTCCTTTCCTTACTCCTGGCGTGAGTGTTGGTGGGCTTCGTGTGACCGCCGGTACGCTGGGCGCTGCCGTTTACGATATGCTGGGAGGCGAGCAGTTGCTGCTTAGTAATTGGCATGTCCTGTGCGGCAGCCCGGATTGTGTACGGGAAGAAGAGATTGTGCAGCCGGGTGTATACGATGGTGGGGCGGCTGCGAATGATACAATAGCGTTGCTTGAACGGTTTGCGCATACCGATCGCGTGGACGCCGCAGTAGCTAAAGTGAACGGCCAGCGCTTCCTCCTCGATCCAATTCCCGGTATCGGTCTTATACGTGATATTGGCGTAGCAACATTGGGCATGAGGGTGCGGAAGTCGGGGCGGACAACCGGTGTCACCATCGGCATTGTTGATGATGTTAGTGCAGATGTTGAAGTGAGTGGTTTGCCGTTCGTTGACCAGATCAGTGTGGTGCCCGACAATGGTGACATTATTGTGGCGGGCGGCGATTCGGGTAGTTTGGTTGTTGATGAGCAAAACCTCGCGGTAGGATTATTATTTGGCGGAAGGACCGACGGTTTGCAATTGATCGCAAACCAGATTCAGGATGTGATAGACGCCTTGCATATCCGCTTTACTCCGGAACCATCACCACTCTATATCACAGCAATACATGCTGCTACTGATTGAATAGAAAGTTCTAATGGTTGAAAAATAAATTCGTGGTTATACCTGCGAAAACTTTAAATCCGAAGTATAGCATTCCCTAAAATTTTTGCTGTAAACATTTTCATGATGTTTTGATCCAACAGATAAGTTTCTTCGATTATTAGATTTCTTTATGCGTTCTCTTGTTCCTGGTAATCAAGTCTCAATTTTAGTTCGATGAAGGATCACCTAAATATGCGGGTTCCTTAGAATTTAAAATACTGCAGCAAATGCTCATTAATGACAAACTCTTCGCTGGCGTAAGCTCAGGACAAAGATTTGTCATTAGCATTTTAGGCTTCTCGTTTAATTAACCTGCCCAAACACCTTGCGCAAAAGCTGCGCAGCTTTAGGTTAGCGGGAAAAGACTTTTGCTGACAAAAGAAAAGAACCGTTACTGTCCGGGTCCACGATAGTTTATACTAATTGAGGCAGCCGCATCAATATCAGCAGGAGTGATCAATTGGGTAGTTGAAATGGTTACCAAACCCGTAGCATTAACTGTTAGTGCCAGGGCGGAGGCCGTGGCCACGTCTGGTAAATCAACAAGTACATAAGCATCATACTCACCGAGAGCGTAATAAAATGACTCAACTTTTCCACCAAGCCCTTCCACAAGTTTTTCAACTGTTGATCTCCTTTTTGATCCACCTTCTTTTAATAAACCTTTTGTTCCCTCCGCATTGTATGCGGCTTTAATAAGAAACTTTGCCATAGAGTAGAATTTTAGAAATGAAGAAATATAAGAATGGGTAATAAATATTTGAATATTTATTCATGTATCAAAATTTTTTTTCCCAATCTTTTCGTCGATGTTGCTTTTGGTGGCGTTGCCCCCCATGCAGGCAAAAAGCAGAGTGTGACAGTGCAAATATGACGATCACAAAATTTGCCCGATGCGAATAAGTATCTTGTAAGAGAATATAGTAAAGGACGGGAGTTTGAACAGTGTTGCAGGTTGCATGTTGCGGGTTAAGAGGTTTACATTTTTATTGGTTGGATCTTAATAAGCGGGCGAAGGCTCGCCTTTTAAAAATTTGAGAGGAAATACTTTTATTATTCTTTGTCGAATTTGTATCGTTATAGCCTAATCCCTTTTCCATGCCACCTGCAACCTTCTACACCCATCCTTTTTTAGCAGCATATAAAACAAGACTTGCTGTATTATTTACAGCGGTCTTTTCCAAAAGATGATTGCGGTGATTCTCTACTGTTTTTGTTGAAAGATGAAGCTGGCCGGCAATTTCTTTTGTGCTTAATCCTTTACAAATAAGCAGGAGGATTTCTTTTTCGCGCTGCGATATAGGGCGGTCCTTCAGGCTGGCTTTGTTATTTAATTGCCTCCAAAGTATTGCATGGGTATTTTTATTGCTTATATAAATTGAGTCGTGCAGTACACTTTCCACTGCTTCAACTATTTCCTGTTTATCAGCATTTTTATTAAGATAAGCTTTTACTCCGCTTTCAAACATTGCAATAATGCTCGTTTCATCTTCATAAAAAGAGAGGGCAATAATTTTTGCATCAGGATTGTTCGCAATTATTTGTCTGGTCGTTTCAATGCCATTAAGGCCGGGCATTACAATATCCACGAAAAAAATGTCGTAGTCGAAGTGATTGAGTGCTTCTAATACTGCAGAACCATCTGAAGCTTCATCTACACTGCAACCGGGAAAATGTGCTCTTAAAAAATAAGCTACACCTTGTCGAAAGGCAGGATGATCATCTGCCACCATAAAACGCATAGAGGTGTTCAAGGCAACAACGATTTTTAATAACCAAATTAAGCGCAAGTTAGAAAATTCTTGTGCTGTTTGTCAAATTATTAAACTCAGAGGTTTTATGATGTGGCACAATCGATTTTCAAATAACGTAATTTTTCAGAGGATTAGCAATGGGTAAAAACCCCTAATTTAAATTGAATGATTTACCTCTTGTAAGAACTTTATAACGAAACTACCTTAGCGTTACTTTTTATCAAACCTGTTTGAAAAAAAACAGCTAATCTCCCCGGTGTCATTAATCCTTCTTTACATCATGTCGGAATCTCCACAAAGGAATGGATAACCGACTAAATAAACTTATGCCCTAACCGCACAGCATCAGGACTGTAATCTGGTAATCTAACAAAAAGGATTTGACAATTATTCTTTTAACCAATAAAAATTGCATCTATGAAATTAACACTTCAACACAACATCGCAGTTGTCCTGCTAAGTATGGCAGGACTTACTGCGCAAGCCCAAACCAGCTGGCTTATTGCAGGCAACTCTAATATTGGCGCAACACACTTTTTGGGAACCAAAAACAACAAGCCCGTTATGATCAGGACCAACAATGTCGAACGTATCCGCATTTTAGCTAATGGCAATGTTGGTATCGGTACAACCACTCCTTCTTATAAATTGCACGTAGTCGGCGGTTCTTACGGCATATACGGCAGCGGCAGTTCATATGGCGTTGTTGGCGCCGGTGGTACTTATGGTGTATACGGCAGTGGCACCAGCTATGGAGTATATGGTTACAGCAGCAGTAACTACGGTGTTTACGGAAACAGTGGTTATTTAGGAGTTTATGGCTCAGGCACTAGTTATGGCGTTTATGGTTACAGCAGTGCAAACTATGGGGTTTATGGATATAGTTCTTCGGGGTATGGCGTAGACGGCCAGAGCTATAGCAGTTATGGTGGTTATTTTAGTTCTACCAATAGCTATGGTTTGAGGGCAGCCACAACTAATGGTTACTATGCAGGTGTATTTGATGGAAACGTTTGGACATCAGGCAGCTATATTACAAGCGACCAGAAAATGAAAAAGAATATCCGCGAGGTTTCAAACGCAATGGATATCATTAATCAATTGAAGCCCAAAAACTATGAATACCTTACAGACGGGAAGTACACTTCTCTTAATCTCCCGAAAGGCATTCATTATGGTTTGATTGCTCAGGACCTGGAACAGGTGTTACCTAATCTTGTTAGAGAAGCTCCACGGGAATTAAGGATATCTGCACCTGGTGAAGTTATTAAGCCACTCGCTGACGATGGAAAAGCTTCTGCTTCCATAGCAGATGCGCAAGTTCTCCAGGCTCCGGCAAAAGGTAAAGTAACAACCGAGACCATTAATCTTAAGGCTGTGAATTATGAAGAACTTATTCCTATCATGATCAAGGCAATGCAGGAACAACAGGCAACGATTCAAAAACAACAAAAACAGATAGACGATTTAAGGAGTATGATAACAACATCATCCGTTAGCTCAGGAACTCCGGATCAACTGGTAACTAAAACTACCGGGTTCAGCAGCGGTGCATATATAAAGCAAAATGCTCCTAACCCGTTCCTTCAAAGTACAGCAATACAATATTATGTACCTTCTTCTGCAAAACACGCGCAACTGATAGTTTATAGTATTGATGGCCGGCAGTTAAAATCTTTTTCACTTAATAATGGCATGAACCAGGTGACAATAGATGGCGGAACGTTATCTTCAGGCCAGTATGTTTATTCACTTGTAGTGGATGGTAAAAAAGTTGATTCGAAGCAGATGGTATTAACTAAATAAATTGAACTTACAGGTTTTATTAATACTTCTTACCCATTATATCCACGTCAACCAAAACTAAAGGTGGAAGTCCCGTTAAACGGGACTTCATTTTTATTTTAAAGACTGACATTGCTATACCGCAATTTTTGCTGAATTTTCTCCGGGAGGAAATTTAAAAAATAAAAAAGGGCCAGAATAAAAATTCAGCCCCGTTTAAAATCCAATATCCTATGAAAAACCAAATGATTATTAGCAAATGGCATACCAGCAACAATTTACGCCTGCTTTCACAGTTTTTGCGCTTTTTTTTCCCAATTTATGAAGCGATGAAGTTTCATTTTGGGATTTAATTTTCAGGAAACAAATAGAAGATCAGGCTATTTTAGGAATAGAGTATCCTCCTGCCGTGTGAATAATGTTCTCACTTCTCCCCCTTTGCCGCGGTTGGATCATTCAATTTGTCATGCTGTTAATGGCGCTCATTATCATTTCATAAGCTTTATGTATTTTACGTGTGAATGTTTTACAACAAAAAAATTAATCTCCTCCTTCTAGTGATAATTGTATCACTTGCTTTGTATTGCTATAATCCTTTTGCCCTGTATTTCCAAAATGATGATTTTATTCATATCCCGTTAAGTCAGCAGGGTGTGTTATTACAGCGACATACATTTCGCCCCGTTTGTGATATAAGCATCATGCTTGATTATTGGTTATGGGGTAAAAATGCATGGGGTTATCATTTCACCAACCTGGCACTTCACATATTAGTGTGCATAAGCCTTTTCTTTTTTTTGAGATTCGTCCTAAAAAAATATTTTGGTCTGCACCGCACAATATTTATATGCTGGCTAACCGCTACATTATTTTTTATTTATGCCATGCACAGCGAAGCAGTATTCTGGATCCTTGGAAGATCTGCAATACTCGCCACCTTTTTTTCTTTGGGTTTTTTATTTTGTTATCTTAAAAAACATGAATCGGGCAAATATGTTGCAGGATATATTTTCTTCTTTATCATTAGTTTGATGACTTATGAATCATCGTGGATGTTACCGTTGTATTGTTTAATAGCAGGCATTTGTGAAATAAAAATCAAAAAAACAATATGGCAAAAGGAGTCAATACATTTTGCAATAGTTATCGCAATATTTATTTTTTTATTGATCACCCGGTGGAGTTATATCAACGAGATCACCGGTAATTATGAATCTGCTGCTTTTTTGAAAGGTGATTATCCAACCTTACTCAGGAACTATGCAATGCTTTTTGCAAGAAGTTTTTTGCCGGCCTTTATAAACAATAAAGTATTGCTCGCATGCTTTGCTGTAATTGGAGTTATTGTGGCAGTTCTTTTTTTTCAACTTCAAAAAGCGAATAGAGAAAAGATACTGGTGTTCTTTCTTTGTTACCTCGTTAGTCTTGTTCCTTATGCCTCTTTAGGGATAGATACACACGGGACAGAATCTGAAAGATTTTTATATTTTCCAACTTTACTGGTCTG
>DATBFI010000085.1:0-16329 GCA_036558585.1 Chitinophagaceae bacterium | reverse complement strand
GCCAAAGCACTTATTTCACAAAACTGTGCCAGTTGCCATGCAATGGATAAACAGTTAACAGGTCCGGCATTGGCAGGATCTGCAGACCGTTGGCCTGATGAAAAAATGTTACATGCGTGGATAAAAAATAATCAAAAGGTTATAAAGAGCGGGTATCCCTACGCTGTTGAACTCTATAATAAGTTCAATAAAACACCTATGAATGTTTTTGAAGGAACTTTAAGCGATCAGCAGATTGATGCTATTATTGGTTATATAAAAACTTATAAACCTCCAACCCCGGCTGCCGCTACTACAGGTGCTGCTACTGAAACAACAAAAACAACCGGGGATAATACACTTCTTTTTGGGATACTTACACTAATTCTTGCTATTGTTGCATTTGTCCTGATGCAGGTCAATGCCAATCTGAGAAAACTTGCCGATGACAGATCGGGTGTTCCTGCACATGAACCCGTACCGGTTTGGAGAAATAAAGTTTATATCATGTTTGCTACTTTGATATTGTTCCTCGCGGGTGGCTATTATACTGTAATGGGAGCAATAAGCTTGGGCCGCAGTCAAAATTATGAACCAAAACAACCGATATTTTTTTCGCATAAGGTGCACCCCGGTATAAATCAGATCAGTTGTTTATATTGTCATGGTAACACGCAGGACGGGAAACAGGCAAATATACCTTCAATAAATATTTGCATGAATTGCCACATGGGCATTAATGAATACAAAGGTCCCCAATTATATACCGCAGAAGGTGATGAGGTAAATGGAACAAACGAAATTCAGAAACTATATAAATATGCCGGTTTTGAGTATGGCAAAACATGGGACCCTTCTAAAGCAAAGCCGATAGAATGGTCCCGTATACATAACTTACCGGATCATGTTTACTTTAATCATTCGCAGCATGTAATGGTAGGGAAGGTGCAATGTCAAACATGTCATGGTGAAGTTACCAAGTATGATGAAATGAAACAGTTTGCAGATTTAAGTATGGGATGGTGTATAAATTGCCACCGTGAAACGCAGGTTCAGTTTAAGGACAATGGCTTTTATAGTATATATGAAAAATATCATGAACAGCTTAAGAATGGCACTATAGATAAAACGCAGGGTATTACCGTTGAAAAGATTGGCGGTACAGAGTGCCAGAAATGTCACTATTAAGCGTGTTCAGCGTGAAGAAATAATAAGAAAAGATTATTCGATTCACAATTTAAAATATCCCCCTATAGGAGTGGCCAATAGTATGGATAATAAAAAGTACTGGCAAAGTTTTGGTGAGCTAAATCATTCAGAGGCGTATCAGCAATCAGTAAAGGATGAGTTCCGCGAAGAACTTCCTTTTGAAAGTGATAGTAACGATTTTTTACATGCGGTGCCCAGGAGAGATTTTTTAAAGTATTTAGGATTTAGCACTGCGGCAGCTGCGATAGCCGCCAGTTGTGAAATTCCTGTAAAGAAAGCTATCCCTTATACTAATAAACCGGAAGATATTGTGCCCGGAGTAGCTTATTGGTATGCTACTACTTATGTGCAGAATGGTGATGTGTTAAGTGTTTTAGCCAAAGTAAGAGATGGAAGGCCAATTAAAATAGAAGGCAATGATCTTTCTCCAATTACAAAAGGCGGCAGTTCTGCAAGAGCGCAGGCTTCTGTTTTAGATCTGTATGATCCGGCAAGATTACGTTTTCCTACAATAGACAATAAAGAAGTAACCCTTGAAGCAATTGATAAAACAATTGGCGGCGCTTTGGCAAACCTGGGTGGCGCACCGATTGTTATATTAACAAGCACTATTACTTCACCAACAACCAGGGAAGTCATCAATCAATTCATAGCCAGGTATCCGGGGAGCAGGCATATACAATATGATGCAGTTTCTTACACGGGAATGATCCTGGCTAATGAAACGTGTTATGGTAAAAGGGCCATCCCTTCTTATCGCTTTGATAATGCAAAAGCGATTGTAAGTTTAGGTGCAGATTTTTTAGCAACATGGCTGAGTCCTGTTGAGTTCAACAAGCAGTATTCGGTGGGTAAAAAAATAAATGAGAAGAACCCCCAAATGAGCAAGCATATCCAGTTTGAGAGCTTGTTGAGTTCAACCGGTGCATGTGCTGATGAAAGATATATGCATCGCCCTTCAGAAACCGGGGCGGTGGCAGTTGCGTTACTGAATGCAGTAAATGGTTCTGGGGCAACGGGGATAAACAATGCCACACTAAAGGCAGGTATTGAAAAGGCTGCAAAGGAACTAACCAGTAATAAAGGCGCTGCTTTAGTAGTAAGCGGCAGTAATGATCCCAATGTACAAATTGTTGTAAATGCAATCAATGAAGCCCTGCAGTCAAATGGAAAAACTATTGACTGGGCTACACCGGTAAACTACCGGCAGGGAGTAGATGCTGATTTTGCGAAGTTGGTTGACGACATGAATAACGGCGCTGTTGGGGCTCTGTTTATCCATGGCGCTAATCCTGCGTATAGCTGGTACGATAGTAATAAATTTATAAATGGTTTGAAGAAAGTGAGATTAACTGTTTCCTTTAATTCAAAACCAGATGAAACTACGCAGCTTTGCAAGTATGTAGTTCCCGATCATCATTACCTTGAAAGCTGGGGCGATGCTGAACCCAAACCGGGTTATTATTCATTGATGCAGCCGACAATATATCCATTGTTTAAAACCAGGCAATGGCAGGATAGCCTTTTAAAATGGGGCATGACTGCCGGGCAGGCGGGTGGAGCAACGGGAGATTATCTCGCTTTCTTAAAACAATACTGGACATCAAAGCTGGGCGGTGAAATGGCCTGGGATAAAGCTTTGCAGGATGGCGTGATTAACCCTGCAACTGAACCGGCCCCCGCTGCGGCCGCTTTTAATAATAGCGCAGTTGCAACGGCTACTACCACATTAAGCGCAGGAAAAAAGGGTGGAAAAACTGAATTGATATTATATGAAAACGTAGGTATCGGAGATGGCAGCGGAGCAACAAATCCATGGTTACAGGAACTGCCGGACCCTATTACACGTGCTACCTGGGATAACTATATAGTTATTTCACCGGCTATGGCAAAAGCGTTGCTTAATATCGATTTGAGAGAGAATAGTTCTGCCGATGCATATGAAGTGAACCCGCCAAAACCCGTTCTAAAAATTACAGTTAATGGTAAAAGCATAGAATTACCAACACTTATTATTCCCGGAACGCATCCTGATACGGTTGGCATAGCGCTAGGCTACGGACGTTCTGAAAAATTAGGTAAAACTGTTGCAGATGTTGGCAAAAATGTTTATCCGCTTGCAAGCTTTAGCGGTACAGCTATAGATCTTACAAATCCAAACGTAACAATTGACAAAACCGGCAATACATATAAAGTTGCCCTCATACAAACACATAACACCTATGATACAAACGTAGGTAAGCGTGTAGAGGTGATGAAAGAAATGAGCCTTGCAGAATTTAGAAAAAATCCCACTGAAGTTCTGGAAGAAAGAGAGCATGAATTAAAACCCTGGGGTGGTTTACAAGACTTTGAAAAGCAAGGCACCATTTATCCATATTATGACAAGCCCGGCATTAAATGGGGGATGGGAGTTGACTTAAACAGCTGCACAGGCTGTGGAGCATGCGTGATAGCCTGCATCGCAGAAAATAATATTCCTGTTGTAGGTAAGAGTGAAGTGCTGCGTTTTCATGATATGCACTGGATACGCATTGATCGCTATTACAGTGGCGATCTTGATAATCCAAAAGTCGTTTTTCAGCCATTAATGTGCCAGCACTGTGACAATGCTCCTTGTGAAAATGTTTGCCCTGTGGCTGCTACCAATCACAACAGTGAAGGCATCAACCAAATGATCTATAACCGTTGTATCGGAACAAGATATTGTGGCAATAACTGTCCTTATAAAGTACGTCGTTTTAACTGGGCTGATTATACCGGTGCTGACAGCTTTCCAAATAACCAGGATCAAACCGGTGTTGGACAATTAGATCCTGTTGTTTTCCAGATGAATGATGACCTAACAAGAATGGTCCTTAATCCGGATGTAACGGTTCGTTCACGGGGTGTAATTGAAAAGTGTTCTTTCTGCGTGCAGCGTTTACAGGAGGGCAAATTAAAAGCTAAAAAAGAGGGCCGCCCATTAAAGAGTGGTGAAAATAATGAGTGGGATGTAAAGACTGCCTGCCAGCAGGCATGCCCCGCAGATGCAATTATGTTTGGAAATGTGAATGACAAGAATAGTGCTATATCGGAACACAGAAGAAATAATCACGGCAGGTTATTTTATGTGATAGAGCAATTGCATACGCTGCCTAATGTGAATTACCTGGCGAAAGTGCGTAACACAGAAGAAATGGAAAATAAAGAAGAAGAAGCCGGGCATGCAGGATAAAAAAGTAGAGAGCAGGGATACAACAGTCGCGTGGGAGAAAACAAGAGTTGAGAAATAAGAGAAGCTGATAAACAAAAGCATATTTCTACAAATTAAATCCGGAAATATCCGGGATATAAACCATACCAAATGCATCTTAAGTACGAATCACAATTAAGAGAACCACTGGTATACGGTAATAAAGACTATCACCAGATTTCAGAAGACATTTGCAGACCTATCGAAGCAAGACCTTCCAAATTATGGTATGTAGGTTTTTTTAGCGCAGTTGCGATGTTAATGTTTGGTGTATACAGTGTATACAGGGAAATAGTATACGGCGTAGGACAATGGAATTTAAATAAAACTGTTGGCTGGGGTTGGGATATCACCAACTTCGTATGGTGGGTGGGTATTGGTCACGCAGGTACTTT
This sequence comes from Chitinophagaceae bacterium, assembly GCA_036558585.1. GTDB lineage: Bacteria > Bacteroidota > Bacteroidia > Chitinophagales > Chitinophagaceae > DATBFI01. The sequence goes on along the minus strand of DATBFI010000085.1, from coordinate 11,511 downwards.
GATCTCTGCAATCTTATTATTGTTTCGCCAGGGCTGGAGAACCGGTGTTAACCGCTCAGCCGAAGCTATGACGATCTTTGCTGTAATGTGCGCGGGACAATTTCCCTTGATCCACATGGGAAGGATATGGATGGGATTTTTTATATTTCCTTATCCAAATACGCGAGGACCCGTATGGCCAAATTTTGATTCACCATTGATGTGGGACGTATTTGCTATCTCTACTTATTTTACTGTATCATTATTGTTCTGGTACGCAGGCTTAATACCCGATTTTGGAACTGTTCGCGACAGGGCAAAAACAAAGCTGCGTAAAATGTTTTATGGTATCCTGTCATTCAGCTGGACAGGCTCCACCAAGCATTGGCAACGTCACGAAGCACTGTCACTTGTGCTTGCAGGTCTGGCAACACCACTGGTATTGTCTGTGCATACCATTGTGTCTTTTGACTTTGCCACATCTGTAATTCCGGGATGGCACACAACAATTTTCCCTCCTTATTTCGTTGCCGGTGCAATCTTTTCAGGATTTGCAATGGTACAAACACTTCTTGTGGTATTGCGCAGGGTATTTATGCTTGAAGATTATATCACACTCGGGCATATTGAGGCAATGAATAAAGTAATTATATTGACCGGTTCTATTGTTGGATGTGCATACCTGACTGAATTATTTATGGGCTGGTACAGTATGAATAAATATGAAGCCTATACTTTTATGTATAGTCGCGGAAATTTGTTCAGCCCTTATGGCTGGGCGTATTACGGTATGATGACATGTAATGTCTTATCTCCACAAATTTTCTGGTTTAGAAAAATACGAAGAAACCTGGCTGTAACTTTCTTCATGAGCATTATTGTAAACACAGGTATGTGGTTTGAGCGGTTTGTAATTATTGTTACGTCATTGTATCGCGATTACCTGCCATCAAGCTGGTCAGTATACTATCATCCTACAATTTGGGAAATCGGCTTTTTTGTGGGTACACTTGGATTATTTTTTACCTGCTTTTTCCTCTTTGCAAAATATTTTCCTGTGATTGCCATTGGGGAAATAAAACACGTATTGAAAGTATCAGGAGAAAATTTCAAAGAAAAAATGGATATAGTGGAATTGAAGCAGACGGAAGAATTTGCACATGAATATGCACATTAAATAAAGAGAAATGCCTGACATCCGTTCAAAGTATAAATAAATACCATGGCAAAAAAGAAATTTGTTGTTGGCTGTTTTAACGATGAAGAAGTTCTGTTCCCTGTGGTAAAGAAAGTTCGCACAGCCGGATATAAGATCCACGATGTATATATTCCTTACCCGGTGCACGGGCTTGATCATGCACTTGGGATAAGAGAAACAAGTTTGCACACAGCAGGTTTTATATATGGACTTGCAGGTACCATCACGGCTTTAGGAGGAATGGCGTGGGTATTTACAAAAGACTGGCCGCTGAATATAGGTGGTAAACCACATTTTGCCTTACCTGCATGGATACCGATTATTTTTGAAACAACAGTATTGTTTTCAGCGGTGGGTATGACAATTACTTTTTGCTATTTATGTCAATTGGCACCGTTTCTTAAAAAGCATCATTTTCACCCTCGTGCTACCGATGATTTATTTGTTATGGTTATTGAATGCACTTCTAAAACCAATGTAGATGATCTAAAAAACTTTTTAAGTAATGCCGGTGCAGTAGAAGTAGATGTTCAGATAGCTGAACCCGGATGGTGGTTAGGCCGTTACGATAAAGAACAACAATTGATAAGAGATACACCTGTAGAAATGGCTTAACACACATATGATCTCAAATATTTAAGATGAAAAAATTATCTATCATATTTGTTTTGATTACCGGCATTGTTCTTATTAGCTGTGGCGATGTTAAACGCAATCCGGGGGCCGTTTATATGCCAGATATGGCTTACAGCCGCGCTTATGAGACTTACGCCGTGCGTGACTCTACCAAGTTTACCGAAGAGGAACATCATACAGACGATAAAATTTTTTATACCGGGCTACCTGTTCCGGGTACTATTGCAAGAGAAGAGGAAATGCCGTTCCCATTAGCGAAGGATGCTCCGGGAGATTCCACCAATTATGTAGCTTCCAAACAAATTCAAAATCCTCTGCCTGCACTTGATGAAAAAGACACGAAAGAGGCTGAACGATTGTATTTAATTAATTGTGGAATTTGTCATGGAACGAAATTGGACGGGAATGGTCCTTTATATAATGGCGGTCAGGGGCCTTTCCCTGCCGCTCCAAAAAATTTAGTGACAGATCCTACTACGGTAAATATGCCGGATGGTCAAATGTTTTATTCGATCACGTATGGTAAAAATTTAATGGGTTCTTATGCATCCCAGATTAGCCGTAAACAAAGATGGATGATCATTCATTATATTAAGGCGCACCAAAATGCTGCAGCTCCAAAGTCGGCGCCGGCAGCGGCTGCGACTGATAGCACAAAAAAATCAGCAAAATAATCTATTCTATTTCATTGCGATAAAAGCACAACAATGGAGATCAGAGAAAACTTTGAGATTTCAGCAAAACAGAGAACATGGTCATATGCGCTTATTGGTGTGGGTGCACTGGCATTTATTCTTGGATTTATTATAAAAGGCCTTAGCAGCGATCCGCACCAGAGAGATATTTTTTGGGGTACGGTTATGTACAACAGCCTTTTCTTTATGCTTATTTGCAATGCAAGCATGTTCTTCATTTGTGCATCTACATTAGCGATGGGAGGCTGGTATACTGTGCTGCGCCGGGTACCTGAAGCAATTTCCTCAATGGTACCCATTTTTGGAACTATTGCATTTCTTGTTTTATTGTATATAGTTTTTGGGACACACATATATTCATGGACTGATATAGATCGTCTTAAACAGGAGCATGAGGAACAGGTATTGGGTAAACTTGGTTTTTTAAATCCGGTGTTCTTCATCATCTGGACTACTTTGGCAATTGGGTTATGGAGTTTACTTGGCTGGAGAATGCGCAAAATGAGCAGTGAGACAGATGAACGTCCTCTCAATGAAAACGAAGGGCACAGTTTTATCTGGAGAAATACCGTGAATGCATCACTATTCATTGTGTGGTTTGGATTAACTGTAGGTTCCACTGTTCCATGGTTGTGGATGATGAGTGTGGATGCTGCCTGGTATAGCACGATGTACAGTTGGTATACATTTGCCAGTTCTTTTGTGTGCGGGGTGGCGCTAATCACATTGTGGGTTATCTATCTTAAAAATAAAGGGTATCTTGAATATACAAACGAGGAACACCTGCATAATCTTGGCATATATATTTTTGCATTCTCTATATTCTGGACGTATTTATGGTTCTCTCAATACATGCTGATATGGTATGGTAATATTCCTGAAGAATCGGTCTATTTTAAACATCGCGTTCAGGGGGCTTATAAAGGAATCTTTTTCTTAAACTTAATCATCAATTTTATTTGTCCCTTTCTGATCCTTATGAAAAGGTCATCAAAACGGAATTATACACTAATGACATTTATGGCTGTACTTATGGTGTTTGGTCACTGGATTGATTTTTATCAAATGATCATGGGAAGTGTTTCAAAAGATCATGTAACACTGGGTTGGCTGGATTTTGGAATCGGAGCTTTATTTGTTGGTTTAATGATATTCTTTGTATCGAAAGCTTTGGCTAAAAAGCCGCTGGTACCTAAGTATAATCCCTTTCTTAAAGAGAGCATTATACATTATACCTGACCAGGGTCTTTAATAACAACAAGAAAATTAATAAAGGATTATGTTAGCTTTTTTTGTTATAGCGGTAATCGTGCTGGTTTTCCTGGTAATTTTTCAAATTGCCAAAGCCAGTGAATATGTTTCAGTATTAAAAGGCGAAGAAAAGGCACATAAACAAAATAACAGGATCAATGGGTTTTTTATGATTGCCTTTCTTGTTGCCGGTTTAATTGCAGTATACTGGTGTAATGAAACACTCGTTGGTAAAACGCTGCTTGTACATGAAGCGGCAAGTGTGCAGGGTGAGAAAGTAGATCAGATGTTGAAGGTTACGCTTCTTATTACCGGGGTAGTTTTTGTTATAACCCAGATATTGCTTTTTTGGTTTGCATTCAAATATCAGGAAAGTGATAAGCGTAAGGCAATGTATTTCCCACACAACAATACAATGGAAATTATCTGGACCGTAGTGCCGGCAATAGCCTTGACAGTACTTGTTGTTATAGGATTACGTAATTGGTTTGCATTTACGGGTGAAGCTCCAAAAAACGCATTGTTAGTAGAAGTTACCGGCAAACAGTTTGGTTGGATATTCCGCTATCCGGGAGAAGACGGTGTATTTGGGAAGAAATATTATAAGATGATCAATGATGAGAACAATTTTCTTGGCTTAAACTGGAGCAATAACCCGGCTATTAATGTAAAGGATGACCCGGCTGCTCATGATGATATCGTTCAAACGCAAACCATGTATGTCATAAAAAATAAACCGGTTAAACTTATTATAGGCTCAAGAGACGTAGTGCATGACGTAGGTTTAGCATGGTTCCGGTTAAAGATGGATGCTGTGCCCGGAACACCGACTACGTTATGGTTTACACCTAAGTTTACTACAAATGAAATGAAGGAAAAAACAGGTAATCCAAACTTTCAGTACGAGATAAGTTGTGATCAAATGTGCGGAAATGGTCATTATTCCATGAAAGGTGTAATTGAAGTTGTTACACAAAGTGAATTTGATGAATGGATGGCGAAGCAAAAACCTTCCTATTTTGCGGCTTTTCCTGAAAAAGACCCGGCGAATCAGAAACCGGCGGTACCTGTTTCGGATTCAACTAAAAATATTGCTGATACAACAAAAAGAACTGCTAAACTATAGTTGGTAAGTGTATTAAAAAGAAGAGATTGATTTTTTATAAGAACAACTTTTTTGAAGCAGTGTTAAAATATACAAAGGGATTAAGACATGAGTAACGATGCTGGTTTACATTCTGCTATGGGCGTAGCGGCCCAACATGAAGTTCATCATGATGAGCATCATCATGAAAGTTTTGTCACTAAATACATATTTAGCCAGGACCATAAAATGATCTCCAAGCAGTTTATTGTCACAGGTATGTTCTGGGCTTTGGTAGGGGGATTAATGTCAGTATTATTCCGCCTGCAGTTGGGTTACCCCGATTCATCATTTCCATGGCTTGAAGATATTTTGGGTAAATGGTGGGCAAAAGGAGGCCATATCACTCCTGAAGGCTATTATGCACTTGTTACCACGCATGGAACAGTATTAGTTTTCTTTGTGCTCACAGCCGGTTTGAGCGGAACTTTTGCAAATTTATTGATCCCCCTGCAGTGCGGTGCCAGGGATATGGCTTCCCCTTTTCTTAATATGCTCAGTTACTGGTTTTTTTTCGCTGCGAGCGTTGTGATGCTTTCATCCATATTTGTTGAATCGGGACCTTTCAGCGGAGGGTGGACGGCGTATCCTCCCTTAAGTGCATTAGGGGGTGCATCGCCGGGTTCTCAAATGGGTATGGATCTATGGCTTATTGCAATGGCGTTGTTTGTTGTTTCTTCTTTATTAGGAGGTCTCAATTATATTGCTACCATTCTCAACATGCGCACGAAGGGAATGAGTATGACAAGGTTGCCATTAACTATATGGGCACTTTTCTTTACCGCTGTTCTGGGTGTATTGTCCTTTCCTGTGTTATTGTCCGGGGTTATTTTGCTGATCTTCGACCGCAATTTTGGAACAAGCTTTTATTTGTCTGATATCTTTGTAAATGGCATTGGCGCTTTACCAAATGAAGGCGGGAACGCCATATTGTTCCAGCATTTATTCTGGTTCCTTGGACATCCGGAAGTGTATATTATAATTTTACCGGGAATGGGTCTTGTCTCTGAAATAATGTCGGTCAATGCAAGGAAACCGATATTCGGTTATATGGCAATGGTGGGGTCGTTATTTGCGATTGCTATTCTCTCTCTTCTTGTATGGGCACATCATATGTTTGTAACCGGGTTAAATCCATTTCTCGGATCAATCTTTGTATTACTTACTCTGTTGATCGCTGTTCCCTCAGCGATAAAAGTTTTTAACTGGTTAACCACTTTATGGAGGGGAAATATAAGATTTACTCCCGGGATGTTATTTGCGATAGGTTTTGTGAGCTTATTTATTTCTGGTGGATTAACAGGTATCTGGCTGGGCAACTCCGCATTGGATATACATCTCCATGATACCTACTTTATAATCGCACATTTTCACATTGTGATGGGTGTATCAGGGGTGTTTGGTATGTATGCCGGAATCTATCATTGGTATCCCAAAATGTATGGCAGGTATCTTAACAATAACCTGGGCTATATCCATTTTTGGTTAACTCTGATTGGAGCATATCTCATTTTCTGGCCTATGCATTATGAGGGCTTTGCAGGTATGCCCCGGCGTTATTATGATTATAGCGCATGGGAAAGTTTTAAGCAATTTGCTGGTCTAAACAGGTTCATCAGCATTGTAGCAATGGGAACATTTGCTGTGCAGATATTAGTCCTGATAAATTTCTTTTATTCCATCTTTAAAGGCAGAAAAGTTACAACTCCGAATCCCTGGGGGGCTAATACACTTGAATGGACCACACCTATTAATCCGGGTCATGGTAACTGGGTTGGTGAAATTCCTGAAGTACACAGGTGGGCTTATGATTATGGTAAAGAGGGCAAAGAATTTATCCCACAAACTACACCGATCGGCGCAGAGGAAACGGTGCATTGATACAATTTTCTCCGTCGGTTAAAATTATTGAATAAATATGCCCTGAATTTTTCAGGGCTTTCTTTTAAAAAACTTTGAAGACTGAAAGGCGTTAATGGGTTCGTCTTTCGATCACTATAGTAATGAACAAATCAATTAATTCATCAACTTCTTTTTCAGTTGCTTCTAAAGTAAAAGATTATTTTCAACTGATTAAGTTCACGCTCAGTTTTACAGTAATTTTTTCCTGTGTTATCTGTTATTTACTGGCACCAAATATCGTTGACTATGATTGGAAAATTATTATTCTTTTATTTATTGCAGGCTTATTGATAACAGGAAGTGCCAATGCGATTAATCAGGCCTCAGAAAAGGATACAGATGCCATGATGAAGCGAACAGGTAAACGCCCTGTTGCAGCCGGAAGAATGAGTGTTGAGGAAGCTTATACCTTTGCTTTCATTGCGGGATTTGCCGGCATCTTAATGATGGCTTATTTCTTTAATTTGTCATCTGCCATACTTTCTGCATTTAGTCTTTTTTTGTATGCATACATCTACACTCCTTTAAAAAAATTAAGTCCTGTTTCTGTTTTGATTGGTGGTTTGCCCGGAGCATTACCTTGTCTGATTGGCTGGGTGGCGGCCACAAATGTAATCAGCCCCTTTGCAACGATTGGCGTTGATAATATCGGTATTTCAAATTGTGCGGGATGGGCTTTGTTTGGTATACAGTTCTTGTGGCAGTTTCCTCATTTTTGGGCGATCGCCTGGGTAGCGCATAATGATTATACAAGGGCAGGATTTAAATTATTGCCGGGAGGAGGAGCGCCCACAAGAATTACAGCTTTACAAGCTATTGCTTACGCAGTAATGATGGTTCCGATGGGAATATTACCCTATTTTTTTGGCATTAGCGGACGTATTAGCATGTGGATAGTGTTGGCAGCAAATATCTTCATTGTTGTGCAATGCATAAGATTGTATCTGGAGTTAAATGTGAAAGCTGCGCGAAGAGTAATGTTTAGCAGTTATATTTATTTGCCGGTAGTTTTCCTGGCTTTACTTGCAGATAAAATAACTTTGCCTTCATGATATCAGAATTGATCATTGATGAATAAATAGTAAAACTGTGTGAAATAAAATACAATCACAGCAACTCATAAAAATAAAAAATTTAAAAAATACAGTGATGATGACAACAGTGAGTAGTAATCAAAGAAGCAGAATTCATCCCCATAAATTTACTTTATGGGTGGCAATGGGCAGCATACTAATGATGTTTGCCGGCCTAACCAGCGCTTATATTGTGCGCCGGAGCCAGGCCAACTGGTTAGAATTTTCCATACCTCCTATTTTTTGGTATTCGACTTTTGTAATTCTAATAAGCAGTGTTATCATGTATCTTTCCGTAAAGGCTTTTAAGGCAAGAGAAATGAAGCGTTACCGGTTACTGATAACGATAACAGCTCTTTTAGGTGTGTTATTTGCAGCACTCCAATTTACAGGATTTACATATCTCAATAATCATGGCGTGCAATTGTTGGGACAGGGCAGCAATCCTGCTGCATCGTTTCTTGCAGTAATTACAGGATTGCATATATTACACGTATTGGGCGGTGTAATTGCACTGCTAATAATTTTTTTTCGTGCATATAGTTCAAGATCAAAAAGGTATAGCGCGGTTCCTTTGGAAGTAGTAAGTACGTACTGGCACTTTGTTGATATTTTATGGATTTACCTGTTTATCTTTTTCAACATTGCAAGGTAGAGACTCAAAGTATATTCTGATTAATTGGGTTTTATCATAATCTCGGGTATAATAAATAATTTGCCAATGCAACAATAAACCAGGCAGAAAGGAAACTGTACATTTAAACTCTCGGAGTGAAAAAAGTTTGGTTTTTATATACTCGTTTCACAGGCAGCTAATAAATTTGCAAACGAAATTGAATTATAATCATGGCTACAACAACTGCAACTACGGCCACAAAATATTGGAGCGGTGGTAAAAGCCCCTTCAATGTAGAGTATGGCAAATTAATGATGTGGTATTTTTTGATGAGTGATGCATTTACATTCGGTGCTTTTCTCATTTCTTATGGCACCACACGTTTTGCCACAAATGGCTGGCCTAATCCTAACCATGTTTTTAATTCTTTTCCCGGTCTTCACGGAAATTTGCCCTTGCTATTTGTAAGCTTAATGACTTTTATTCTTATCCTGAGTTCGGTAACAATGGTACTGGCAGTACATGAAGGGCATAATATGAATAAAAGAGGTGTGGCAAAATATCTTATACTGACCATTTTGGGTGGTCTTGCATTTTTAGGATGCCAGGCATTGGAGTGGACACATTTATATCATGAGGGTGCCTGGTGGGGGCGTAATCCTTTTCCAAATGCAGATGGAAGTACATCTACAACAAACTTTGCAAATTTCTTTTTTACAATTACAGGCTTTCATGGCTTTCATGTTTTTTCAGGGGTAATAATAAATATTATCATGCTTATTATGACACTCAAAGATAAATTCGAACAGCGTGGCCATTATCTTATGATTGAAAAAGCAGGTTTGTATTGGCACTTTGTTGATCTTGTTTGGGTATTTGTATTTACCTGTTTTTATCTTATTTAATAACTGTAAAAAGTAGTACATGGAACACGTAACGACAGCCGCAATTCATCACGATAAAAATGTAGGTGGGGGCCGAAAAGAAATATACAGAGTTACCATAATTCTTTCAGTTTTAACAGTAATTGAACTTGCTCTTGGCTATTCAATGTATTATATAACCAATACTACTACAATACATTTTATTAAAGGCGTTATTATTATACTCATGCTTGCCAAGGCATTTTATATTGTTGGATATTTTATGCACTTAAAGCATGAGTTGCGGAATATGATTATGACAATTGTAGTGCCGCTCCTGCTATTCATATGGTTTATACTCGCCTTTCTCGCGGATGGCCATTCATTCAACAATCTGAAAAACAGATACGATGGATATTATAAAGAGCATATGAGTCAACCAATGGAGAAGAAAGAGGAACAAAAAGAAGAGCCGAAACAAAAAGGTACAGCGGATTAAAAGCGATCGATACAAACTTTCAAAAAATAATTTAAAAAAATTTTAGTGTTTTAACCATCGCAGTCTGCGGTGGTTTTTTGTTAGAATATTATGAATAAAAAAGCTTTACTGGCAATTTGCATTGCCATACTAATACCATTTGTAAGCTATATTCTTGTGAAGACAGCAGGTGAGAAAGCAATAGTAATGCCTAAACATTACCTGCCTGATTCAGTTATAAATTCCGTTTCAGAGGGTAAAATTATTACCGACACTATATGGCATAAGGTAGCTAATATCAAACTTGTTAACCAGTTGGGTGATACTGTAAATCTCCATGATATAAAAGGCAAAGTAATTTTAGCTGATTTCTTTTTTACAAGTTGTGCATATATATGTCCCAGGCTAACACAGAATATGGCAAGACTCCAGCAATCTTTTTTAAAAGGTGGCGATGTCATGAATAAGACGGATACACCTGTTGTACAATTTATCTCATTTACTATAGATCCGGAAAGAGATTCTGTTGCGCGGTTAAAGCAATATGCCGATAAGTTTGGAGTCAATCATGATAATTGGTGGTTTCTTACAGGAGCAAAAGACTCCATTTATAATTTTATATTTCAGGAACTCAAAGTAGATAAATATGACGCTGATGGCCCATTGGATCCCAACTTTGCGCATACACAAAGATTTGTGTTATTAGATAAGAATTTCAACGTACGAGGATTTTATAATGGATTAGATTCAGCAGCACTTGGTCAGCTTGCAAAAGATATTAGTTTATTAATGCTTGAAAAATCTACCAATCCCGAGCCTCTTCCATTTGATCCGGTACAGATGGTGGTATTCTTTGCCATTACATTTGTAGTTGTTATTACTATTATTACAATACTTTTCAAAAAACAAAAAACAAAAACCAGTATTTCCTGAATTATGTTACAGGCAAGTTTACAAAAGAACGATACTAAAGCAAGGAAATTGATATGGATTTTTTCTGTAGTTGTATTTACCACTGTTGTCTTACTTGGCAATTTCAAATTAAATATTCGTCCTGGTTTTGATGTGCACATTTTTGCTATGGTGAATGCGTTTATCAATACAACGATTGCGGTTCTTCTCATTGCCGCTTTAATAGCGGTGAAAAATAGAAAATACATAATCCATAAAAATATTATGCTTACAGCCCTGGTGCTTTCCGTACTTTTTCTTATTTCTTATATAGCTCATCATTTGCTGGCGGGCGAAGCAAAATTTGGCGATATAAATCATGATGGAATTTTATCTAATGAGGAATTAACACAGGTAGCCAACATACGCACTGTATACCTGGTAATTCTTTTTTCTCATATTTTTCTTGCAGCGATAATTTTACCATTCATTTTATTTACGGCCTACAGGGGATTGATTGGTGAATTTGGAGCACACAAAAAATTAGCACGTTATACCTGGCCTTTATGGTTTTACATAGCTGTAACAGGCCCCCTTATTTATTGGATGATCAGTCCTTATTATCAGTGATAAATATTCTAAAAGGCATATTACTGAAAAATGGTTGGTAAAATCTTTTGAAACCCTTAGTGGGGAAGGATTAGCCAGAAGTTTAGTGAAACCAGTTTCACTAAACTTTTTTTGTTTATGGAAAAGATTAAAAAAAGCGTTGTTGGGCATGCGGT
>DATBFI010000084.1:0-3305 GCA_036558585.1 Chitinophagaceae bacterium | reverse complement strand
TTAGAATACAGGCCTGTTAACATGGCATACTTCTATGCAGAACAGCGATTTTCAAATGGAAAGACAGCGCTTGGAGCTGACGAGTTTGATGTGCTTGCCATCGGTATCCGGATTGATATAGAAAGGATGTTTACGAGAACAATTAAGCGATGATCACCGATCATTTTTATAACAATTGTGTTGGACACGCTTTTTAATATGCAAGACTGGTCTTTTGAATTTCACTGGCAGCTCTTTGAGTAAAATTAATGTCGTGATTCAGGTAGAATTTCTTGCAGAACGATACATGATTATTGTTTGTATTATTTAAAAAAAGCTGAACAATGTCTTTTTTATAGTCAACAATTTTTAATTTAACATCGGAAAGAAAACACCAGCTAATGAATACTGCATCATAATTTCTGTAATACCCCTTTATCTTTCTTAAAACAACAAGCTGCCGCTGAAGGAATTGATCAGACAGGAAGTCATTATTACTGAGATTATCAACATTTAAAACGTACAAAAAGTTTATACAAATGAAATACACATCACGCAGATTGTACTTTCTTCTGGTCACTTTGCTTGTATCAATTGCTGCAAATGCTCAGGATAAATTGATTGATTCAGTTGCTATCCGTATACTCGATCGCATGAGCAATGTGATCGGCGATCTGAAATCATGCAGCCTTACTGTTAAAACAGAATATGATTCGCTTGACCAGGAGCTCGGTTATCTTAAACATCTTGGCGAGTCGCAGCTCTATTTCTCGGGTCCTAATAAGATGCTTGTACTGCCCAATGGCGAGAGAGGCCACAGAGGGTTTTGGTATAATGGCTCTAAAATGGCCTATTATTCCTTCACCAATAATCACTACGGCTTTATGGAATCGCCACCCGGTAGTACATTGGAGACAATTAGTCTGATCCATGATAAATATGGTATTGATTTCCCGGCTTCAGATTTTTTTTATCCAACTTTTACTGATGATCTTATAGCCAGCTCAGACCGGATAGAATATCTGGGCCAGGTAGATATGGAAGGAACAAATTGTTTTTATGTTGTTGCCAAAAGCAAAGATCAGAGCGTTCAGCTTTGGATACGTGATGATGCATTTAATCTCCCGGCTAAAATGGTTATTATTAGTAAGCAAGGAGGGAACTCCAGGGAATTTGAAGCTAACTATTCCGGGTGGATGGTAAATCCAGATCTGCCGGATGCCATGTTTGATTTTATCCCCCCACCTACAGCAACAAAGCTCACTATCGTTCCTTCTAAGTGAATTCTTCTTTCTTTAACTCATTAATTTAATAGCTATGAAAAAGTTTTTATCCCGCTCTTCTCTCACAGCCCTCCTGTTTTGCGGATCAGCAATGCTGCTTATGAATGATTCAGCTATGGCCCAAAGGCTAAGTCATTCAGCCGGGCGTTCTGCCGGCAGATCATCTGCGGGTGGTGGTAGCCGTAGTATCAATGGAGGAAGTCAAAGATCAGCCAACCGTCCCGCTATGACCTCTTCTTCAAGAAATATAGGAGGAACAGGTGGTACGCAGAATAGAAATTTTGCCAGCAATTCGGGCAACCGCACCAACAATATTAATACCGGTGACAGAAATATAGGCAACAAAACAAATGTTGGTAATAAAACAAATATTGGTAACAGGAACACCAATGTCAGCGGCAATACTGTAAACATCAATGTTGATAACAGCAGGAATACCGTTGTTCGCCGGAACAATATCAACACCTACACCAGGCCTCCGTATGTGTGGGGTGGTGCCCGATATTATTGTTATCATCCCTATATCTATCACCCTTATCGTCCCTTTTACTGGGGCCCTGTATGGCATCCCTGGGGGTTTTTTGTTGCTGCGCTGGCAACAACTGCAATTATCGTTTCAGTTGAGAATGCAGAAAAAGCAAAAGAACAATATTATTTTGACCAGGGAGTATGGTATGCACAATCACAGGGAGGCTATACAGTAGTACAGGCACCAGTGGGAGGAACTGTTACTACGATACCATCGGGAGCGGAGACGGTCGTGGTCAACAACACTACCAACTATTATTATGGCGGCGCCTATTACGAAAAAGATGGCAAAGAATATAAAGTCGTACCTCCGCCAGCGGGGGCTGTAGTTGAACACCTGCCCGAGGGTGGTGAAGAAGTAAAGATCGGCGACCAAACTTATGTAAAGGTCGGCGAAACCTACTACCAACCTGTGGAAGATAATAAATATGAAGTTGCACAGGTGGAAGAAGGTAAATGATTAATGCCACTTCAATTACCGTATCCTTATCCTTTGTGTTTTTTGAACAATTGTCATCTCATTTTGTCTGACATTTGGTTAAAACATGGTGTGCCTAAGATATATCCTGCTGTCCGGTTAAAAACAAAATAATTTTTTAGTAAAGCGAAGCTGGAATGACAAAAAATTGTTGAGAAAATTTAAGAAAAGGAAAAACTTTTACTTAGAGCATTAATAATCTTTTGTTGTCGGTGAATATGTTCACTCATGGGCGAAAATACCTGCAGGTACAGAACAATTTAAAGGTTATTATTTTACCCCTCATTCGGGTGATCAGTGGTGAGCAAAGATCTTACAATAAGAAAGTAGCTGGTGTTACAAATAATTTTTTTGGAGTTGCAGTGGATTTATTGATTTCAAAAAAACATCATGAAAAATAAATTGTCATTTTGTTATTGTTTTTGCTTTTGTCTCTCTTTTTCAAATCCGATTTTTTCTCAGCAAAGACCAAACAAAGAAGAAGGTGAAGAAAGCAGGCACCAGTTAACACTTGTCATTAGCCATTTTCATATAACAGAAGGGGCAGATGAAAATGGGAACAGTAAATGGATCGTTGTGCCCTCATGGGGATTTGATTATAATTACTGGATCACTGAGCATTGGGCTATTGGTTTGCACACGGATATTATGATTGAAGATTTTTCAGTAAAAGACAAAGGTGAAGATGATAAAGTGATCGAAAGAACAAAACCTTTTGCAGCGGTTCCCGCAGCAGTATTCAAACCAAAGGAACATAGTTCTTTTATCATTGGCATGGGAGCTGAGTTTGCAAGCGAAGGGAATTTTGCCCTTACAAGATTGGGATATGAATATGGATGGGAATTACCGAAACTTTGGGAACTAAGTGCCGGTCTTACCTACGATATCAAATGGAATGTTTATGATACATGGGTAATGGGTTTGGGAGTTTCAAAATTTTTTGGTGGAAAATAAATAAATGGCTTCTTATTATAGCCAAAGATTGCTATTAAACGGTTAAGTCAAAAAAGTAAAACTTATATTTAGTATATTGATTT
>DATBFI010000083.1:0-3510 GCA_036558585.1 Chitinophagaceae bacterium | reverse complement strand
CGATTCCAAGTGCTTTATATCTCTCAATCAGGTCCGCTGTTGTAAGCTTCGTTTCATAAATCTGTTGATCCCAATAAAGACAATTATCATAGTGCTCAATCTTCACCAATACCGAAGGATGATTATAACCGAAGTCCTGACCGTACCAATGTTCACTTCTGCCAGGAAGTGAATCGCAAATCTTCCAGTGAGTATATATTGTTTCGGAAGATGAACCACGAAGACCAAGGCCAAACACTCGCCAAAGGTTCTCGTCTGCCAGCTGCAGCGATTCAATCTCTGCGATTATCTCAGGCGTTAAGTTGCTGAGATTATTTTTATATGTTGAATGAATTAATAAATTCTTTGGATCATCTGCGATCTCATAGCAATAAGAATGAAGGTCGGCAGGATTCAGGTCTATGAATATTGTTTCGTTTGTTCTTATTGCGAGTTGTTTGTAAACATCATAGTCAATTAGGTTTGCTTCGTTGAGGAAAAGAATATCACGACTCGTTCCCCGGACCTTGCCAGCATCATCACAGCCAAAGAATTCAATGAAGCTTTTTGTATCAGGAAATTCATACACCTGATCCGTCTTATTAAAGTGATCATCATCATATATTCCCCAGTCAGAAAGAATATTCAAAAAATCACGTCTTGCGCCTCTTTTAAGGTGGGGTAATGAAGGGCTGACTACTGATATCGTTTTCTGCGATTGAAGGGCAAGCACGATAAGCAATTGACATAATGAATATGTTTTGCCGCTTCGCGTGGATCCCTGGTTAACAATGCATCGATAAGACTTGCTTTCGTAAGCTCGCTTGTTTGCCTGGAAGACAGGTGTTATGGTTCCGGGTTTAATCATTTTGCTTACCATCTCCTATTAAATGGATCGATGTTGTTTCTATCCCCTGAATAACCTTCGCGTAAAGAGCTTCAATTTCACCATTACTTAAAGCATCCAAAGATTGAGGCGTTTGCTTTGCCGCAACATATGGCAACAATTCAAGTAACATTTGTAGTTTATCCTTTGCGGTCAATGCATCATACATAACCTGTAGCTTTTGAGGAGACATTTGTTTCTTTAAGAAGCGCTCAACTTTACTCTTAATACTTGGTGTTTGTTGCTTTAATTTCCTGCCTCCCGGGTTTGGTGATCCTCCACCTTTTATCCAGTTTGGATTTGCCATATGAATCAATGTTTTATATATGACCCCTTTTACATTTTAAACTATAGGGACAACTAAACAGGCACCTATAGTTTAATAACCGTTTGATATATTATTGATAATCAACTTACAATCAATTTATTATGTTATTCCCCCCACGAATCGAACCCCGCTTGTTTGCATGTTGCGGGGGGATACATATAGCCTTAACTCTCCATAACTAAATATTCCACCCTCTTGATGTTCTGTAATCCATCTATCAAACTCAGCGTAAAAAAAACCTTCATAATCAAACTTCAAAAGAAAATCCGCTATATCAAGTCCGGCTTTTTTTTCTGACTGCTTCGCTTTGCGTTGCAGTAAATCCGAGATTTTGAAAGTGGTAATACTGGAAAACTCATCAGCCTTTTTCTTCCATAACTCTAATGCTCCTAAATCAGGAAAAAGTGAAACGTCTCTGCCTTTAAGTATGTGGCATTTATTCAGTGTTAGCCCATCTTTACTACCTGCTGCTATCCATACAAATTCAGGTAAATACACGCTTGCTATGATTGCTGCCTTTTCGCTTTCCGTTATTGCTATTGGTTTTGTATTGTCTGTTATTAGGTGTTCACCAAAAAAGCACTGTTGTAAACTAAAATCATTTATTTCTATTAATTTATGTGTCCAGGTAATATGCGCGAAGGGCTCCTTAATTCTTTTACCGGTATCGGCATTATATAGCATTATTTTGCCGCTTCTCAGTTTATGGTGCACATCAACCTGCCAAAATATTGTAGCACCTGGTTCACTTATATAATTTGGAAAAGCACTATTGCGAAAAATATGTTTTGAGCTGGCAATAAAGTAAGTGCTGATAAGTTTTTGTGCAACATCTTCCCCGAACTTACAATGAAGAAATTTCGAAAAATTGTTTGATTTCGTGTTTCGCAGGCTTTGATGAAAAATATCTTCAGGGAAAAATGAAGTTTGTTCCTTTGGTGTTTCCTTTGGTGTTTCCTTTGGTTCCGTTTCTCGTTTCCTGTTTCCTGTTTCTCTATAAATAGAAGAAACGGAAACGGGACTTTTTACCTGATCTATAAAAAAACTTTTCGGCGGATAATGATAATTACAGGATAAGCAAATTCCAACGTGGTCGGCTAAAAAAATATTTCCGTTTTCTGTGTCAATATACCTATTAAAACTATTTTCTTTTTTACATTCTGGGCATGTGATATTTGCCAGGGCAAAACATTTCTCGCAGCTAAAACAATAACCTCTGTCATCAAATTTTTCATAGGGAACAAATTTGCCATCATAATTTTTCTTACCACAAGGACAATATTTAACCCTGGATCTTCTTTTGTCCAATTCAAGCTTTAATGAAGGCTCTAATATAAACCGATAACTATTTGCCATTTTTTGTTGTGTTTCCCGTTACAGATCGAATTTTGTATTATAAGTTTCCGCTTTGTTTCTTTTGTTTCCTGTTAGAAACACTTTTATCCCATCCATTTTTTTGAGCCCTTTGAAATAATTTAGTTATACTACCCTTTGAGTCGTATCCGATAACTTCAGCAATCTTATCGTAATTGTAACCGGCATCTTGTAGCTCCTTGGCCTGCAGGTATCTCGCTTTTGCTTGATCTTCATTTTGTTTCACCAATAATTCAAAGGGTGCTCGCTCTCCCGTATTGGTAAATGTGAATGTTTCTTCATCAAAACGAAGAATGAAACTTTCGCGTTTCAGTTTCATAGGAATGTAATTGCCTTTTACTATGCACAGATGTCTTACGCTCGGGTTTACTAAGTCGGATCTTAATTCCATTACCATGCGCATTTTAGCTTCTAATCCCTGGCCGCTTAATAAGTTATTTTTAGATGGCTCCTGTTGTTCGGTTCGTTGACCGGTATGATGAATAAATAGAATCAGACACTTATGCTTAACTGCTAATTCTTGATATGGATGAAGAAATGACCGGATTTTTTGAGTATCTTTTAAATCGTTGCCGTAGACGTCAGCAAGGCAATCCATTATTATAATGTCGGCCCGTTTCTTAGTCAATTTTCTATCTAACGTTTCGATTAAATTGTTGTCTATATTAAAAATGAATCTGAGATTTTTTAGCCTGGCGGGTTCGTATTTTTTCGCTTGCTTGCCAAGTAAAAATGATGTGGCCATCTGATCATCTTCCGAAGAAACAAAAATTACGCTTTTGTGTTCCGTATAGAGAGAGTATTCCAAATAATCAGACTCCCCAACAGCACAAGCTATCCCCAATCCTCTTGCGAATGATGATTTACCGGTATCACTTCCTCCAGCAAGGCAAACAAGGCCAACTTTTAATAAAATATCGCCCCATAAGCATGGAAGCTGTGT
>DATBFI010000082.1:0-4276 GCA_036558585.1 Chitinophagaceae bacterium | reverse complement strand
CTTATTTCCAAAACACTGAAAGAGGCAGAAGAAGTATTACAGGGCAACAATTTCTGCCGTATTCATAATTCTTATCTTGTAAATCTTGCCTGTATTCAAAAATATATTCGTGGCGAAGGTGGTGAAGTTATTTTAAGCAATGGCGTAAGCCTGCCTGTATCCCGTACACGCAAACAGGATTTTATGCAATGGCTGGAAAGGTTATAATTCATAATTTTTAAAAAGAATCAGGATTTATCTTATCGGGCATCCGGAATTTTTGCTTCAATTTTTCGAATGCATTTTCACTAACAGTACAAAGGAGGAAGATTTTTTCTGCCTTTTTGAGACAGCCTTAGATGTTAATGAGCAAAAAAAGTTATTGCTTATAATAATTTTTTTCTACATCATTGATCGCCCGGTCTCTTCTATGTTTTAATTGACGAACTTCTTTTCTTCTTTCTTCATTAATAAAATATACCATTAAAAAGGCTGTCTCAAAAAATGAAACAGCCTTTATACTTATCGGATTTGACAAACAATCATTTCAATAATACCATTTTTTTAGATGCAGCCACATTTCCGTTTACTATCAGTGTATAGGTATAAGTACCTGCTGCCAGGTCATAGGCATTGATTTGTGCCTGCCCCCCTTCCGTCGCTTTCATGCTTTTTACCACTCTCCCTGCGGCATCATAAATTTTAATTTCGGCATTGGCTCCTTGTGGGATTGCATAACGAATAATAGTGGCCTGGCTAAATGGATTTGGCTGATTCTGTTGCAATAAAACACCTTTCAGGTCCCTGTTTAAATTGTTACTAACCGCATCAAGAGCTGCTTCCAATTTAGCAATACGGTCCTGCAGGGTAGATATTGTTTGCTCCTGTTGCTTTACAGTTTGATTTAATTCCTGTATGCCCTTTATTGCAATAACTCCAAGGCCGCTATAATCGAGCGTGTACACATCCTCGTTCCGTTCCGGGTTAACATTATGTGTTACAAGATTCGGGAATACCTTCATTACATCCTGGGCAAGGAAGCCATTATAAAGCTGTTTATCCGTTGTGTTCTTAAATTGATAAGCAGAGGGCTTTAATTGAGAAATTTTTTCCAAGGCAGGGGACATTGGTTGAATATTTGTTTTTAGTCTTTCATCCGATACGGCTGTATATACCCCTGTAGCAGAATTAAATGACCCCCGGAAATTGCCGTTAGAATATAAATATAAGGCGCCGGTTGCACTTATATACAATTCCCAATCGTCCGAAGTTGAATTGTTTTCTATATCTAATCCGAAGGAACCATGACTAACTTTTAATCTAAAGGACGAGGGAGCATTCGTACCAATACCCCAGGAGCCGCTATTAGTAATTACCCCTCGCTGTATATTATTGGTTTTAAAAGAAAGATTAAAGTTATTATTCGAGCCGATAGAGCGGTTTCCGGTAAGATTATTTCCGCCTATCAACCAGGGATTTCCTACCTGTGCCATTAGCTCAAAGCTGCTAAAAAGTATTGCGCTTAATAGCATAAGCTGTATACTCTTTTTCATGATTATAATATTTAAATGATCAAATACTGATTGATTTAGTAGTGTTTGCAATGAGCTAAGGAGGAATATAATTGTGAATGTTCCACCACGCAAAAATTTTTGCCATCATTTTCTAGAGTTTTTTGACCGGTTAGAATCAAGGCGACCCTTTCATGATGGTTCATCATTGATATTGAGGTTTACTGTTAAATTGAAAGGACACAAGAGGATCAGCTAGACAATTGGTTCATCACCGAACCGGGAAAAATTGAGAAGACCGTAGCAACGTAAACTATAATTTATATCCGAAGATGTTTGGTAAGAGCCTGTAAAATTGTTCAGTATTTAAAATTAATATAAAGTTTTAAGGATCTATAGCATTAAATTAAAATAATATTTTTTTGAACGGGAATTTAATGCGCGTTTGTTTTTTGAATAAACCGCGCTAATTAAACCACGCTAATTCATCTTCTTTTCATAGTCGTGGGAAATTTTAGTTTCGGAGTCAGATGCAAAGAACTTATCTAGCAATAAGAAAATATCTTTCCTGTTTTGTTGAAGGTGATGATAACCTGTCCTGATTTTATCGGCGTTCTGTATATAGTTTCCTTCTTCAAGTATTTCATCATTTCCATGCAGAATCATATTTTCTATAACTGTTTCATTCATTTCAAAATGAAATTGCAGACCCATCACATTATTATTTATAATAAAGGCCTGGCTTTTGCAAACAGCCGTTGATGCAATCAACTGAGCATTGTCAGGCAAATCGAACGTGTCGCCGTGCCAGTGAAATACGGTATACTCTTTCGAAAAGTGATTAAACAGGGAGTGTTCCAAAGCCTCATTCTTAAAATTGACCGGAAAGAAACCAATCTCTTTTTGTTTTCCTTTATATACTTCTTTTCCAAGCGCAGCGGCAATTAGCTGTGCGCCAAGACACACACCAATAACCTTTTTTCCCGTGTCAATTGATTTTTTTATTTGTCGTTTTTCTTCTTTAAGCCATGGAAATTTTTTCTCTTCATCAACATTCATGTGGCCACCCATTATAAGCAGGCAATCGTATCCGGCAGGTTCTGGCAAGTTAACTTCTTTCTCAAAAAAGTTTGTGTACGTAATGGTATGCTTATGCAAGTTTATCCATTCCAATATAGTACCCGGTATTTCAAATGGTACATGTTGAAAGCAATGAATGTGCATGATGTTATTCGCTGATTATCTTCAAAATAAAAAATAGGCCGGTATTCCGATTTTATACATCACCAAAAATTTTTTTAGAATTTTATTCCTTCGATCTGGACATTTACTATATACCAGTATCCATATTCTTCATTAAGCTCAAACTGAACAAGCCAGTTCCCTTTTAAAAGAATTGTTTCATTCGCAATTTTCCCGTTTGCAGAATAACTTCCTTTTACATTGCATAATTTGTCTGCAATTTCACAAGAGGTATCGGGAGAATTAATTAATTCAATTTCATCATATGAATCCTTGAACCTGTTCACAATAATTTGTAGTTCTTCTTTTGAAAGCGGGTAATGATTGTTCAGGCGAATATTTTCATCTTTGAAATGGTGCATCCATTCAAGAGGTTCTTTTTCAAATATTCTTTTTATACAATCATCAACTGCGGCTCTTGTATTATCATATTCATGATCCGGATAAAACTCGTCATAAATAAAACCGCTCATCATTCCCGGAATATTTATATCTTCTGTTGCATGTTTGAATAACTCTTCCGTTGCAAAGCGATATAATTCCCTTGTTGTAACTTTTGGACTGCATACAGATAAATCAACACCATATTGAGCCATATAATCAGCTAATTTTCGCCAGGCATCATCAATTTCTTTATCTGGTATCTCATTGTGAGGTTTAAAATGTTGCGGCTTTCCTATCTTTTCAAAAACAGTAATCGTTTTGTGTGCCTCAAACTGTTTTTCAAATTCAATGATATTTCTTAAAAATTCATTTTCAATCTCAGGAGTCAAATTATTTTCATTATCGGCTTTGTGAAAATCAGCACCATGTTCAAGCATGATTTTCATTTTCAGAAAATCATTTTCAGCTTTCAGTTTATCCTCTTCATCCAGGTGTTTAAATTCTTCCATAATTAAAGTTATACAGTCATATTTTAAAAGAGTTATGTTGTTACCTGTTCACAATATACATAAGTTTCCCGCAGCCCGAAGCCTCTTTGCTTTTTTAACTCAATCACTTTAGTCCATACCTGGCCATATATTTCTCGTACAATTGCTTTTGCTTATTATCAAGGTTAATCTGTCTGCCCTGTATAAATGCATAAATAACATTGTTGGTTCTAATGTCGAGTATATCACCATCACTTACAACTATGTTTGCATCTTTGCCCCTCTCAAGAGAACCTGCACGATCATCAATGCCAAGAATTTTTGCAGCATTCAGCGTTATTGCCTGCAATGCCTGTTCCTTTGTTAACCCATAAGCAACTGCAGTTCCGGCATTAAAAGGAAGATTGCGGTAACGGGAAGATTCATCAGCATCAGAAATACAATACATCACTCCGGCCTGTTGCAGAAGATAGGGCGTTTTGTAAGGCAGGTCCACATCATCGTCCTGCAGCATAGGAAGATTATGCATTTGATTAAGAACAACAGCTATATCATTTTGCTTAAGATAGTCGGCAATTCGCCAGCTGTCAGTACCGCCAATTATCACGGTTTTAAATCCAAACTCTTTGGCAAACTCAACGGCAATCATCATTTCTTTCACCAGTTCGCAAT
>DATBFI010000081.1:0-4451 GCA_036558585.1 Chitinophagaceae bacterium | reverse complement strand
TTGATACTACAAAAATTAAAATAAAAGAATTAATTGACGACCGGATCCTGCTGATCGAATTAAGAAAAAATTACGGGCAAAGCACAGCAATGGCCGCAGGGATAGATTACTCCACAGGAAAATATATCGCCTTATTAGATGGTGATTTGCAGAACGACCCCACAGACATTCCTATGATGATGGACAAATTAAAATCTGAAGACTGGGATGTGGTAGCGGGCAACAGGAAGAATAGAAAAGACGGAGCTTTCCTGCGAAAAATTCCAAGCAAAATCGCCAATGCAATCATACGCAGTATGACCAAAGTTTATATAAGAGACTACGGTTGTACCTTAAAAATTTTTAAACGGGAAATAGCAGAAGACCTTGGGTTGTACGGTGAGCTGCATCGCTTTATTCCTGTGCTTGCCGCTATGCAGGGCGCAAGAATTGTACAGGTGGATGTAAAACATCATGCCCGGCGTTTTGGAAAATCGAAGTATGGTTTGGGAAGAACTTTTCGTGTAATGAGTGACCTTGTTACGATGGTGTTTTTCAGAAAATATAGTCAAAAGCCCATGCATCTTTTTGGAACGATGGGATTTATAAGCTTACTCATAGGAATTATCATTAACATCTACCTGCTCATTTTAAAAATAATGGGTGAGGATATCGGTGGAAAACCTTTACTCATACTCGGATTGATATTTTTACTTGGAGGTATACAACTTATCACTATTGGGATTATCGCAGAAGTAAGTATACGCACTTACTATGAAGCAGGTACAAGAAAAACATACCAGGTAAGAAAGGTATGGAGCAGTAAGGAACAGGTGATAGGGAGGATGCAATAAATAAGAGCAAGAAGCAACAATCGAATTTGCAGCAGATGGAATGTAAAATAAAAATTACAAAAGCAATTAACTGGAACCGGATACCGGCAACTGGAAACTGAAAAAACCATGCCTATTCGAGAGTCTTTTAAATCTTTCCTGAAATTATTTATAAAGCTTGCTGTAACAGGTGTTTGTCTTTGGTATGTAAGTCACAAGATCAACTGGGGAAAAAGTTTTGCTATTATTCAGCAAAGTAACTGGATGTGGCTGTTCATGGCCATTGTGTTATTCACTGCATCAAAAATTGTTTCGTCCATACGGTTGAATGTTTACTTTAACAACATTGATCTCAAACTTTCTCAATCTTTAAATCTTAAACTATACTGGCTCGGAATGTTCTATAATTTATTCCTGCCGGGCGGTATTGGTGGTGATGCATACAAAGTAATTTTATTAAACCGCACTTATCAATATTCTGCCAAACTATTATCGGCAGGTGTTTTGCTTGATCGCATTAGTGGTGTAGTGGGCCTGGGCATACTTGCAGTTATTTATTATTATTTCGTTTTCCATGGCGCCAATTATTCATTGCTGCTTTTGTGCCTGTTGCCTGTTGGTATTACTTTGTATTATTTGGTGGTCGTAAAAATCTTTCCCTCCTTTGTAAAGGGTTTCTGGCCTGCATTCTGGCTTGGTCTTGCAGTACAAATGCTGCAAGTGTTATGTGCCTATTCAATAATGATGGCGTTACATATAAATACACATCAAACTGCTTACATACTTATATTCCTGTTGTCATCCATCATTGCAATTTTGCCTTTTACAATTGGCGGTCTCGGCGCAAGAGAAGTGGTTTTTCTTTGGGGAAGCAATACCTTATTGCATGTTACCAATGATCCTACACCGGTGAGTATTAGCATAACTTTTTATTTGATCACACTGGTTATTTCTTTAATTGGAGTTTATTGGGTATATAATGATCCTTTAAAAGAGAAGAGAATTCTTATGAGCCACACTGCAGACTAAACATGGAGCTTTTCTTGCGTCGCACTCTTGTGCATTTGAACTTTAACGAACTGGTTAGTACTGTAATACTTTACCGTTAATTCAAATCCGTCCCTGCTTCGCCTGTTTCCTTAGCTTTGCGACAAAACAAAAAACTTGTTGAATCAAACATCGTATAGATCATCTTATTTCTGGCTGCTTTTTATTCTTCTTGTTTTTTTGTTGCTGTTTCGTTTAGGAGCCACTCCCATTTATATTTTAGATGAAGCAAGGAACTCTGAATGTGCAAGAGAAATGATGCAGCGCAATGACTGGGTAGTTCCTACATTTAACGGAGAACTGCGGACAGATAAACCTCCATTACATTATTTTCTCATGATCCTTTCCTATAAAATTTTTGGTGTAAATGAATTTTCTGCAAGGTTTTTTTCCGCCGTCATGGGGTTGCTGACTGTATTGGTTACTTACTTCTATACAAAGCGATTGCTTAACGCCTTCACTGCATTTTGCGCCGCCATCATATTGGTGAGCAGCACTCATTTTTTGTTTGAGTTTCGTCTTGCAGTTCCCGATCCTTATTTAATTTTTTTTATTGCACTTGGCTTATTCAGTGCATTTACATGGTTACAGGAAAATAACATCTCCCAGCTTTATGTTGCTGCCGCTGCTCTTGGCTTGGCGACGCTTGCCAAGGGCCCGGTAGCACTTGCTTTGCCCGGGTTATGTGTATTAATATGGATCGCATTTACAAAGAAGTGGAAAGTTATTTTTAACTGGCATCTCATTGCTGCTTTTATTTTGGTATGTGTTATTACTCTTCCCTGGTACATTGCCGTTGACAAAGCCACAAATAGTGAATGGACAAAAGGTTTTTTTGTTGAGAACAACCTGGATCGATTTTCGTCTCCCCAGGAAGGACACGGAGGTTTCTTCCTCTTACCAATTTTATTTGTTTTGATAGGTCTTTTACCCTTTATGAGCTTTATTGGTGAAACTATTAAACAACGGAAAAAAGTTTTTCATAAACCTCTTGTCAAATTTAGTTTAATTGTCGTGCTGTGTTTTTTGGCATTCTTTAGCATATCGAGCACAAAATTACCTAACTACCCAATGCCCTGTTATCCGCTCGCAGCAATCGTGCTGGGAAGTTTTATTGCATCGCTGCTTAATAATGAAATAGCTTCTAAAAGATATCCTTACTTCATCATCCTGCTGTTTACTCTTGTTATTCCACTTGCCGGTTATTTTGCAATCGCAAAAGAAGCAGAAGTCAAAGAAATAAACTGGCTATCATTATTTTTATTGATAACGCCATTCCTATTAATAATAGCAGCACTTAGCAAAAGCAACTGGCAAAGAAGATTGTCAGCAATATTTGTCACCTATTGCCTGTTTAACATTATTGGACTACATTTTTTTTATCCTGCGCTTTACTCCCGCAATCCTGTTGCTAAAACGATTGATATTGTTAAGCAGTATCCAAACGTTTATGCGTATAATATTTTCAACCCCGGGTTCAGGTTTTATCTTGATAAGAATATTCCCCGCACGTGGGATACAAATACTTTAAAGCACTGGTTAGACAGCACAAATAATGCAATCGTTATAACCAGAACAAGCTATCTTGATTCGCTAAAAGCATTGCCATTACAGGAACTGGCACGACATCATGATCTTTTTGAATCGCCAACAACAGTTATTTTAAGAAACAATGGCAGGCCTTGACAAAAAATATTTTAGCATGGCTGTTACTGTTTCTTTCATAACAGCGCTCACTTTGTTCCTCATCTCTTTTATTTCAGGTAAGGAACAGTTTTTTTTGTTGCTTAACGCCAATGGGGGAAGTATCGCCGATTATTTTTTTATGATCTTCACTTATGGTGGCGACGGACTTCTTTGGATACCTGTACTGCTGATCACTGTTTTTATCCTGAAAAGAAAAGATGTATTCCCACTGCTCATCAGCACCTTTGCACTTTCAACTATATTAACGCAACTGGTTAAAAATATAATCATGCCCGGTACTCCACGCCCCGCTAAAGTGATAACGGACTCTTTACTCATTCACATGGTGAAAGGTGTAGAAATATATAAATCATCGAGCTTCCCTTCCGGTCATACGGCAACGGCTTTTTGTTTTTACCTGTTGTTTTGCCTGCTCATTAATAAAAGATGGTGGTTTTTGGCTGGACTTATATATGCTTTACTTGTAGGCTATTCAAGAGTATATCTTGCACAACATTTTCCTCTTGATGTTGCAGCAGGTATTATCGTTGCGATTGTTTCTACTGCCACAGCTGTCAGAATCCAGGAATATTGGTGGAAAAGAAACCGTTAAATCATTAGCCTTTCAGGAACTGTAACCTTCTCCGGGCCTGATTTCTATACACTGCCATATGTCATCGACTCAATCAAATGTGTTGTCTATTCTTTTTATAAACCTGCAATGAATAAAATAATTTCGCAAAACAAATTTTTGCCTATGCTTGATTGTCTGCATGCTTTTCTGCGCTAATGTTTGATAAAAAAATTTTATAATGCAAAAATCGATACAACTCATAGCAGGTCTTTTGCTCGTTCTCGTAACGGGTGTTTTCTGGGGAACATGGTTTTCGCTTAGCCGAACGATGT